>DAHZQE010000154.1:0-5148 GCA_027409005.1 Ferrimicrobium sp.
TGGAACATTCCCAACGTCAAGCACAATCACCCGGAGAAAACCGAGCATCCTTGCTCGTTTCCCATCGAACTTGCCGAGCGCTTCGTCCTATCGATGAGCAATCCCGGAGACACAGTGCTCGACCCCTTCGGCGGAGTTGGCTCCACATTCGTGGCCGCGGTGCTGCACGGACGTCGCGGGGTAATGGCCGAAACAGATGCACGGTACGTGGAAGTTGTCAGAGAACGCCTCGTCCGCGCATCCAACGGAACCCTCCTGGCTCGTCCCATGGGAAAGCCGATCTACGGTTCTGAAAACGCTTGACGGAAAACGGTGCACCTGGACAGCTATGCCGCTGATACTACAAGAGCCCCACGGGCACCGTGTCAGCCACATCCGGGGTTTCGCCGAGAAAATAGTCCAGACCGTAGTAACTGAACCCCAGCCCCCTGGCCAAGTCCCCGCAGGCGGCGTCGACCGCTTGCACAGTATGAGTGAACACGCTCTTGGCAGCATCATCCAGTTTGCCATAGTAGACGGACTCAATGGTGGTCGCGGTATTCACTATAGCCATCCTCAAGGCATCCTCAACGGTCTCAGTCATCTGCATGTGACTCCATGCCAGTTTAGTCCTCTGCGTCAACGCAAAAAGCGCCTCCGCTTTGTCTGTTTCCCCAGTGACGCCCTGATACGCTCGTACCCCAAGCTCGATGAGCCTAGAGGCATCATCAACGACCACCTTCTCCGCCTCCGCACCGTGATCCAAAGGCAATCGCCCACTGCTTACTGCAAAATGAAAAGCACGTAGTTGTGAGTGAAAGTCCAGCAGTGGTGATAGTTGGTCGATTGCATCACTCATGTGGTAATTGTATCACGGGGCTATCCAATGTTGGCGATTTGGTGAAGCGCCGCCAACTGAGTGATACTCAGCAGTATTCCTAGACTCAACACGCCCAGGAGAAGCACCCACGCAGAACCGATTGCCACTCGAATCCGTAGGGGAATGTCGAAGTACTGGGGCGTGTAACGCCCTCTCCGAAATCTGCCGAAAAGCTCAAATGTTCCCACCAGGGCGATGATCACCAGGATGGGAAGGGAGTAGGGATTCTGAAGCCAGAAGATGGTTATCGCGATGTAGCCGGCCAGCAGCAGCAAGCCCACCAGGTTCATCCACCGGCTGACGGCTGTCATCACTCGTCCGCCATCGAGCGGCGTCACCGGCAAGAGATTGAACAGGTTCAGAAAGCAACCTACGTAGCCCAGTGCCGCCCAAATTCCCGAGTGAGTCAGATAGGCAACACCAATTACTGCAAAGGACGCCAGCCCCCCGATGGCAGGTCCAGCGACAGCCATCTGTGCCTCTTGCATGACTGTGGCCGGCATTCGGCGCATGTTGATGAGTGCACCAAGGCCGGGAACGAATATCGGGAAGCTGGTTGCAATCCCCAGTCGCCTCGCCATCAACCAATGTCCAGTTTCGTGAATGCCCAGCAGCGCCACGAAGCCAATCGCAAACAACGGACCGAACAACCACGAGTAGAAGATGATGCTGATGGCCATCGTGATCAGCGCGCCCTTGAACGTCCCCAGCTTCAGCAGCACGAGGCCGTACTTGAAGACCACAAATGCCCCGCCGCCAATCGACGCCAGGATGCTGCGCCAACGCGACCGCTACTTCGGAGCTGACTTGGCACTGAGTTCATTTGACAGCGTTGACTTCTTCGCCAGCGCGGACAACAACCGGACTCGAAGCGATACCGGCGCAAAGTCCCACAATGCATCCAGATCGACATTCTGACTCACCTCTTCGTTAACTCGAAGCAAGAAGGGCTCCACGTCAACCCGCCACTTCTCCGGCAGATCACTCCACTTCATCGCGGCTAGGTTATTGATCTCGCCATCATTCAGATCAAGGTACACGCTGATAGTGTAGCAGAACCGTGATCGATCCTCGGTACCACTCTCTCACTATCAATCCTGGTGCACAGTATACTATGGGCGTGCAAGATGCCGGTTACGACGTATGGTCTAGTATCTTCGCGAACGACGAGTCCACAAGCAATGAAATGAATGTCGCTGGATGGAAACAGTGGTTCGTGACCATTCAGCAGGAGTTCGAATTTGCAATGGCAAAGCTCCAGTGCGCAACCATAATGGACCCTCGACACGCCTCCGAGGGCTTCATAGAAGCGTTGACGGCAGCCAAGTGGCAACACTCTAGGTACTGCGCCGCATTACAGGCGTACAACTCCTTCTGTGAAGCAGTTATCATGCGAATGCAATTATCCGATCCACACCTCGGAGACCTTTCGGCAGACGCTTGATACACGCGCTACGCACCCAGCGCCATGACGCGCAAATCGCAAGCCTCATTGAGATTGTTCGGTCACAGCTCGATGCTACGCGCGAAGGCTTTCTGCCCCACAACAGTCTCATCCCAATGCAACGGAGTTGCTTCGTACCCAGAGACGTAGTACGACAAAACTTGCAATATCTCATTGGCCCATTGCCCAGCCGGTGTTATTTCGTAGTCTTCGGTCTCACCACTCTGGTAGCTGACTCTCCACCTCATTGCAGTAGCAGCTGGATGGCCGACACTTGATCCGTTTGATCTCCACAGCAGTAGTGTCAGAAACACTTTCGCAAGTGTAAGGTCACAATAATTCATGGCGCTGCAATTGTCAACTGCATGCTATATTCGGACAGGAAATCATTTTGCCTTATCGCTCCTCGATTCAAGGTACCGCTCCGGAACACTACAAAGGCACTGCCCCCACAACGCTCCGGCCGGGTGATGATTATCCATCTCCATCGCCTCCCATACCTTGGAGTTCTCCACCCCGCGAGAGGCGCGCAATGCCAGAGGGGGTAGTCTGGCAGACACCTCACCCGCTGCCACTCGATCGCAACACGCTTCATCGGCTCACAAGCGCAATGTTGTACGACAGTGCTATGATCATGGCATGGCCAAAACGGGGTTGCCCCAGACCAAACTCACTAACGTGTCCTTGAGCGCCAGAGCGCTTTACCACATGGCAGTGGCCGAGCCGCCAGAGCTAGACCTGGACCCGCCCTATCAGCGCGGAGATGTCTGGACGGTGGAGCAGCAACGCAACCTGATCAAATCGTTCATCTCGCGCATTCCCATTCCCGCCATCATCCTCAATGACCGCAACTCTGCGAGATTCCGTGGATTCGACGATGAACTCGATACTCGCTATGGGGTCATCGATGGCAAGCAGCGCATCATCGCCATCGTAAAATGGTTTTCCGGTGAACTCGATGTTCCCGCCAACTGGTTCACAGAGGACATGCTTCCGCCCAACCTGGAAGTTACGGACGACACCCAGATCACCTACACTCAACTCAGCCGCCCCGGGCAGATGATTTGCGCCACTGGTTTCACAATCGCAGTCGCAGAAGGCCGGATGACTGAAATGTCCCAAGAGGCCGAGGTCTTCTCCTTGGTCAACCGCGCCGGCACTCCTATGACTACGGCCGATCTCGAGCGCGCCTATCGGATTCAGCATGCGGAATCCCCATCCGCCGAGTACCTCGACCTCGGCTGATCCAGGAGCACACCCAGTTTCGGTATGCGAGACACTATCATTAGACAGCTAGCCGTCGCTCCTACACAGTCGCCATGAATTGCGATACAATGAATTCATGTCACAGAACGATTTGGTTGTCTGCCGCGACCGTGATCGCGATATCTACGCCCTCTACCAGGACGGGGATCTTTGTGAGTATGGCGGCCTGATGGATATCGCCATAGCTATTTGCGACACTCGCGAGACCAAGTTTTCATTTCTTGATTTCGGAGCATCACCACTAGCCAACTCCTCCGCATACCCGGAGACATTGCCCAATAGGCAATCGGTATTGTCTATTTCTTATGGGTTTGCCGACAAGGAGGCAGCCGTGTACGTGTCTGGCTCTCTTGCTTATGCGGGTGACGTGGATGCCGTTGCGCGATGCTTCCTGAATGAGGCGGGAATCACCGAGATAAGGGAAGCCGTACTCTTCAAGGATGATAGCATCGTGCCCTTCGCCAGACTCGAAGATGTTGTAGAGGGAGAGCTTGACACTGCAGAGACTGACATTGAGGAGCTTTTGGTAGAGGCGCTGGCTACACTTATGCCCTTTTCGGAATTCGACATAGTAACTCAGAGTTGGGAGTTTGACCTCCCGACACTTGCAAAGCTGCCGACAAGCACAGTCCAATCTCTGCACAAGCGTCTAATGAAAAGGGGACTCGACAACATTGATGCAAGTTGTACGATTCTAAATGTATGTCCGCATCAGTTTCGCAGCTCCACTATCAAGTTTTTCTTCGACGACGCCAAGTTCACGCCCATCGACTCGACCGAACGCTTTGATGTAATCAATGAAGGCACGCCCAAGGAATTCAGAATGGCGCTTGCCAAAAGAGACGATTTCGACGACAGCCTGCTGACTCCAGACGACATCTGGAAGGATGATTCTGCCGCCTTGTTGGTTCGATTCCTGAAAAGTCCACAGGTGAATAGCGAAATGAAGGAAGCAATCGCGCGACTGGAGAACGAGCGAGATCGCCCCCGCAAGACCGTGCTTGATGCCTACGAGTCTGCAGTCGCAACTTCAGTTGGCGTTGGGCTGTAATCAGAGCGCAAATCTCTCGTTTCGTTTCCCCTAGAACCAACCAGATGAACTCCCTGCTCTCACCTAAACCTCGACGCTGGAACCGCCGCGCCAGTTGGCCACATCCATTCCGTCTTCAACCACAGCCACTTCCCAGTCCTCACCATGAAGGTCTGCCCCTTCCATGAACTTCGCCAACGCTGCTGCCACGTCAGACGCTCCCTCGGCGCGCACGTCAAATTGATTGGACAAAGCGCCTCCGATTCCGATGAATATCTCTTGCGTTGGCACCCCAGGGCGAAAGGCTCCAATCTCATCCGGATCGGCTTCGTATGGGACCCACAGCGCCTTGCGCAGTTCCGGCGGCACCGCTTCGAAGTACTCTTCGTCCGATAGCGTCTGCTGCTCGCCAACCAGTTCGCTCAACCAGATTGCCGCTCTCTTCTGCTGACGCTCATCGAGCAGCGGAAACACCTCGTTGCGATACGTGTGTGCCCAGCACCAAACCACAGCCGGATCACCGGCCAGTTCATCCAAGTGCCCCACTAT
>DAHZQE010000175.1:0-2526 GCA_027409005.1 Ferrimicrobium sp.
GTTGTTGTTGGAGTGTCAGTGAGTGAGTAAGCGATCGTCCCGCAGGCTTCTTGCTGCCGGTCCGAGGCCTGGCATTCTGTGAGGCTATCAAGGTTTGGCAAGATGAAAAGGACTGTCTGTACTTGCCTAGGCCTTGATCAACGATGGCAACCATTCTTATATCATCACGGTGAACAGATATCGAAGGGGCTCAGCACCGTGGTACCCCCAAAGGCATGCAATATTCGTGCGGAGAAGGGTCGATCATCCCATAGCCTTGCTGTGGGGTTGAAGCTGGAGATACTCCACCAATCGCATGCCAAGCAATGGTCCTTCGTCAGTATAGTATACAAGACAGCCGCTACTCAATCGCTGGACTTCACTCTGTCGTCTGCTGCTGTCGTTATCGATATGTTACAATGGGGTATATTGATCCTTGATCCCGGGATCCGCCAACGCCAGAAACGCCACGCCACCGCTCGACTTGCCCTCGATTCCGCGGATTCTCATCCTTTGAAGATACTCCTCGAAATTCGCACACTCTTCCTGAACCCTCTACCAAGCGCGCCGCTTGCGCTCTTGCTGCTCGATGCATCTGACGCTCCACTGCTCTCTTCCACCCGCGACGCCACATAAGTCGGATAATTCTTCTTCGCACTTGGCAGCGTCTCGTGCGGCGGAAGCGTGAGATACAAGCTCAGCCGCTCATACATATCCCTCTGCCGCTGACTACGCACGCTTTCCACGCTTGCGGTGCTGCTGTGGCGAGACAGCGAGCTCAGAGTGCCCAGGCTTCCGCTTCGTTCTTTGCGCATACCCGGAAGCTCCGGCGAGGATGGCGAGGAAGAAGTCGATTGCGTTGATGAGCAAGATCCAAATAGTCTGTGGGTTGCTTCATGTAGGGAGGAGTCGATCGTCTCGTCGCACCAAGGGCAATGCTCGTTGCGGGTTTCCCATCCTTCCAATCGCAGGCGTTCCGTGCAGTTGGCGAGATTGTTTGATGGCTGGCAAGGCCTTCGCAATTCGTACCAGCGATGCGCGCATGGTTGCGTAGAGACGTTCAGGCCCGCCACGCACATTTTGATCGTTTCGACTTGCGCCTGCCGTTTGTGCTTGGAGATTCGCACTCAAGCGGTGGGTGGTCCAGACCTTGGGCTGCCAAGCGACAGCGGGTGGGCTTTTGCTTGGAGCGCCTTTTGACGCGGACGGTGGTCAAGCTACCCAGGTCCAGAACTTTGTGGGCTACGAGAAGAAACACGGCACTCCTGCTAGATATTTGGGCCGTCGTGGCATCTACTAGATTGTTGTTGTGTTACTATTGCTGGTTTAAGGCACGGTAATCATCGGACGGCGAGTTGCTGATGATACAGGTCCGCAGGCAGCCGCCAAGGGACAGATGCGGCCTCTCAAAGCAGGTCTTTGTGATCCAGAACTCAGCGGCACGAGGTCATTGGAAAAGCCGCCAGTCGCGCAGCGGGCATTTACACCACCTTTTCATGACAGGAGATGGACTAGTGGCCATGCTGTCACCGCCTCCTTTCTTCACCAACAGCCTACGCATCGATCAAGTCACAAGCATGCTCCAGGACTCTCCCACCCTTGCCGAGCATCCCCGGACCTGTCAGCGACCAGGATCGGTCGCGTGCAAGCAAGGATCGGGCCCCCGGGCAAGACATCCCACGACACAAGCCCGACGTTAGCCCAGCCCTTTCCGGCCGTCTGGGCTCTCGCCGGCGAAGATCCGCGGCGCTGCGTTGGCGTGTGCGATATGAGACCCGGACGTGCCCCACGCAACGTGGTGTTGCGAGTGGCGACAGAGCTGCCACATCTGTCACGCCTGTGGTGCGACGCAGAAGCGCAGAACCAGGAATCGGCAATGTGCGGCGCAAGCTCATATTGATTGGATTCGTGTAATCGTCGGCTGCCATGATTCCATGGTTCGGTACTTGACGCTAGGGGAGGTCGGCACGGTGCCGGCAGTTTCAGCTAACGGCGCGGAAGCTTCGAAGAACTCTCCCCAAAGCAACTTGCCTCTTGTCTCAGCCCAGTGCAGCCACTTTGCTGAGAACATGATCTCCATGAGTTCATGCGCAAGCGATGACCAAATTTCTCATGACAGTGGGCGCTGGATGGCAGTCACAATTTACAAATCCATAATCGTGCAAGTACATCTCAAGCCTACAGCCCTTGGGAGTGGGAAGGTATGGCAGCTGGAACGACTCCTGTACCCCCAACTCCTGTGACCCGACTCCTGCATCCTGGTGGCCCTCGACGAACATGACCGGCGGCGTGTACACCTGCTTTCTATGGAAGACATAATGGTAGGAAGCAGCGCAGAATGACGGTAAATCAGCTACACAACACTGCGAAGGCGTCGAGCCAGAGGCCCCATCAACCAAAGCTTCACCTCGCGTGAGGCAAAGACTCGCCGCGGATGCGCTTCCGAAGAATGCAGCCAATGCTGATGAGGTAGGTCGACACGATGCCGAGCGTGGAGAGCGAGACAAGGACGTTGAAGGCGGGTGTCGGAGCCGATCTGAGCAGACT
>DAHZQE010000177.1:0-6976 GCA_027409005.1 Ferrimicrobium sp.
AAGTATAGGGTCGGTCGGTCGTTTTCTCCAGCGGCGGTTCTTTTCGGTTGATTGCCTGCCTGCAGTTCACCTGCGATGCAAGGAGCGCGACGATGTGCGTCTGTACAAGGCAATGCATATTGCTAGGGACCCGAACGGGTCGGTGTCAGCCTGCTTCAATGCGGAATGATGGGCGTTGGCCACCACTCATATCCACGTCCGCTGCCAGTGGATCATGCCGTTTAATCTTTTGATCAAAAAGTTCTGATCGGTCGGACAATTATCAAGTCGAATGGCATGGGACTGCAGCCTCGATGTGCAGCAGACTGTGTGGCCAGATCACGCCAGCTTTGTCGACAGAGGCAATGACGCTGTTTGAGTTGGCATACCCCGCCAGTCAGCTGGACATTGGGCAATGAAGGCCGGCCGTGAGTACCCTGGAGCCTCAAGCAGAGGGAGGTCGCCCTGATACCGCTGCATTGTGTCTTGATCGCGAGGACACACGGGTCTGCAATGGTGGCTCCAGTGAACGCGAAGCGCTGTTTTTAAGATTTGGCACCGCCATGTCAGGCATCGTCCCAGAAACGACATGCTTCATGAGCAGATGCTGTGCGGGCGTGAGTTACATGTCTCCACGGAATCTATGGCACTAAAACGGCAGTGCCAACCACCAAACAAGCAATTGAATCTGAAGTTCCCGGTACTCTACAGGAGACGACTGGCTGACGAGCATGTCGAGAGGGAATCAAAAGGCAGAATCGACGCTTACAAAGGTACGTTCCGCCACGCCAATTTCCTATCAAGGCAGCGTCGAACAAGCGCTTACTGCGAGGGCTGGACCAGGTGCTCGATTGTCTAAGCTGGAGTGGACGTGAAGACCTGTTGGAGCGCAAAGTCTGGGGCGCCGAGTTGTCCATAAGTGACTCCGCTTTGCAATGCTCAGGCCACAGAAGGCGAGACATGGCGTGGTGCATGCATTGCCAAGCATAGCGCTCTGTCTTCCGGTCTCCCCTCTCCTATAGATCCAGGCCCCTGACTGAGGGATGACGGGACACGACCTGCGGAGATGCCTCTGTTGCCAAGCCTGTGGCTCCAGATTAGTCATCGCAACCTACGACGTCCATGGCTCGAAGCAAGCCGCCATCGGTGACCACGCCGTGAGGTGAGGTGAGAAGGTCGGCCTGCTATCCGGCCGGACTGTACTCCTACTGCTCGTTTCCATCCTGTGGCTGTGCGTCCACGGACAATGCTGTGACAAGGCACGTTGCGCCGAAGGGCACGAACATGGCAATGTGAACGGTACCGTCGACAGTCAGCAGCGACGTCAGCGTTGATCATCCTGCGCAACACATGTCTTCATCGCACAACCCTGACCAGGGTACCCCGCAGTCTGGGTTGCGCTGGGCAAGCGAGCAATAAGCTTCTCGGTTCAAGCAGGCCCCGCGACGCACCGGCCGGATTGAGCTGCAGATGGCCCCACAACGTGCCGCAACTGCCAGGTCCGAGGTACGAGGCTGCGAGATGGCGTGATGATGGGCCAAGCAGCATTCTATGCGCCGGACTTCGTCGCGAGTCGCGACGCGCGGGAGGGCGTGGCTTGGGGGTTCGGAGATAGCTGATTGAATGCCGTCCAAACACGTGCAGCCACGACGCGGGCCGCAGCTTCGCACCGACCGGTCTAGACCTCCTGGCACCACAACCAGTGGCATGGCGCTCTTGGCGATGTGATTCAGCCCTTTGCTCAGCATTGCATGGCGATTGACCCGTTGCTGTGGCCTCTCGATCAGCCACGTCTCTCCCTTGACCTGGGCGATTCCGACGCTCCCGCTACGCGAGCCAGCCTTCTATTGCACGGCGGAGGATAAACTTTACGTACGCCTTAGCGGGGAGATGTCCTAGTAGGAGATCCTGTGCGCTGCGGTGCTTACTGCCAGTATATATCTGACCCAGCGGCCGAGATCCTTCGTCACCTGTCTTCTACAGTCCTAGCAGTCTGGCTGTGCGAAATCGATAGCCAAGGCTAATGTCGGCACTTCCAATGGACCCGAATCAGTGTGATTGGCTATTCAACATGCACTCCTTCGAAACTCCTCATCAACCCGGTTGTCAGACCGTCATAGCGCCAATCTCCATCAGTCCTCACCAAGTCTCTCACCATGCAATTGCCGATCAACTGCCGTCGCGTAAGTCCACAAACTCAGTTCACCAACTGCTGCCGCTAGATCGATCGTCTGACATGTCATTAGCCAGCATGCATATCAGCGGGATGATGACCTCGATGCCTTCGACTCCGATTCAACAACATCCATGGCACGAGCCAGTCGACAAAGCATTGCTGAGCCCATTTGAGCATCCGGCGCATCCGTCTCAAGCCTCGTATCCCGTTGCATGCGCATCACCGCTGTGTCGCTCGTACAGCGACGCTTCGACAGACTCCGGATACTTCCATTCACAGCCGTACGATGGGACGATGCCGCTGCCTTCGCCTCCACTGACCAAGGCCGACCGCTCACATTTCCTCGCGGACAACAATGCCATGAAGTCTGAGCCACTGTCCTCACCGTCTGCTCCATCCTCGCCTGCTGCGGAACACCACGACTCGGTCCGCCCAACACGAGGTCGCAAGAAGCGCGGTCCGCGGGTCCCACACCGCCTGGTCGAGCGACGTTACCGAGAAGCACTGCAAGATCGACTACACCTTTTGCGGTCGATGCTGTTCCCCGACGACGTCATCGTCTCCAAGTCGGAGATCCTTTCCGCTGCTATCGAGTACATCCAAAAAGCGGAAAGGCAGAAGGCTCGACGGGCGTAAGCGAAGGTCTTGCGGTTTTGTTGTGCTGTTGTTTTGCGAAGGACTTGTTAGGCTTGTAAGCCGAAAGGCGTGGGGTGCTGTGCTGTATGCTATTGATACCCAAGAAGATTTCTGTTGTGCTTGAATCTACGGGTGTACTTTATGTAGCATAGTCTCGAGCTTGACACAAGCTACTCCGACGAAGCAAGATGAACATTCTATGATCAACTGCACCTAAGCTTCAAGAGGCATGTCGCTGCAAAGCACCGAACATCAGTCGGGTGCCGGGCTCTTCGCCTGGTAGAATGGTCTCTCGAGCCGAAGAAGTCTGCTCTGGTGGCGTGCAATCCGGGACGTTTGAGCGACGATCTCCGAAGCGACGAGGCTCCATATACTCACCACCGTACCGCTGGAAGGCCAGGGCGGTTGCCCCAATTAAAACCATGAGCTCTGAGGGACAGCCGAGACCTCTCTGTGGACTTTGGCGCCCTCTCTCGAAGCAGACCGAGTCCCAGCGGTCAAGGCTTGGCGATCAAGTAATGTTTCTCCACCACGCAGATCTCATATTCTGTCGCCTGCTTAGTGATCAGTGGCATATGGGCTAGAAACGAACTCGGAGAATAGATCTCGTGCCGTGCGGAGCAGCCTTGCGTGGTTAGTCTGTGTCAGAGCTTATGCGACCCTTGTATAAGCTATCATCATTCTCAATGGTTGACTGAATGTCCAGAAGTATGGTAAGCTTCTCTAAATATGCCAAGGCGGTAGTCGGCGCTCAGGCATATGGGTCTTCAACGTCCCAATCCTTCTCATACGGCACATTCCTCACCTCAAACTTTCCGTCCGCCTCTGCGAGCAACACCTGATTCCTCCCAATCAGCGTCCAGTCCTCCTTCTTGTACGTACTCGGCTCGCTCGCAACGATAAGATGCTTGCCATGGCTCTCAACGGCTTTACCGCTGTATCTACCTGGTACATCCATGCCGTCTGCCCGGTCTGGGTATTTCCGATTGAGGGTGGTCCCAGCTTTTGTCGAGTAGTAGAGTGAGGGAGGCGCCTCTGTTGCATGATTCCTGAACCTGTAAGCGATCATATTCACTCCATCTGTCGCGCAGAGGTTCAAGCTGTTGGGCGCTGCCTTCTTGCCGAGTAGCTTCTTCTGCGCGGAGATGACGGTCTTGACTGCTCGATGCATTGCTTCAGCCATCATCTCGATCGGATAAAACCTCGTGAACGCCGTTGCATCCGTCCCACCGCCAGTCAGGAAAGTCATGTACAGCGCTGCGAGATGCTCGGAATCGGTGCCACCCTTGATGTTGGCGAATGCTGCATCGCCCATCTCCGTGCAGACGTCTCGTTTGATCGCTGTCCAATTGGACACAATCCTGGAGAAAACCTAGGGTTAGCACATCGAAGACGTCGCGGAAGAGGCAGACGTGTTTCACGAGGCTGTGTATGCTGGACCATCGGTTTACCGTGAAAAATAAACCCACAGCAGAAATGAGGCAGCCCCACGAACGACAGGCACTCCTCCAGGCATTATCTTACCCATTGTGTACGAAAGTATGCCTGCCGAAGATGAAAGGGTGATTATTGACGGTAACAATTGGGGTCCCACTTGCTGCGCGCACATGGGCCAGCAACGTCTTCGTCTCAACGTGAGGACAAATACTCCGGAAGTTCAAATCGTTCAGCGGAGGCTGTACAGTCTTGTAGTGGCACGGAAATAATCCCTCCACCTTAGAGCCATCGGAGCTTTCGCCAGAGTCGCCCTTTTCGAAGTCGGAGAAGCTGGAGGTGTACCAGGCAACGCCTAGTCCGTCGATGTTGTACAGACTGTTTCGGGCTTTGATGAGGTGGTCCGCTCGGCCTAGATCTTCCGGCTTGTGAGGGATCAACTGCGGGAGGTAGTGATCGTGGACCTGTTTGCAGAGCGAGTTGGGCGGTGTGACCAGGACATCTTCTAGGAGGCACGGCTCAGTGGGAGAAATGTAGGCGAACCAGCTGTGACCGCGCTCAGCAACGTCTCAGACCCCCAGGATCAGCTCGAAACATACCGACACATGATGGATAAGAATCCGGGTGTGATGTATGTCGGAGATGATATCTAACGGCAGCTGCCAGAGTGACGGAGCATGAGAGCGACTGAAAGCGATGCAAGGAACATGTGGTCGCGCTACTGCTATCTCGCATGACGCCGCGGCGAGAACTAGTGCTTGCCATGCGGGCGAACCATGGCAAATGCTTGCTTTTCCGGGATTTCCGCCGGCTAGCCCCCCCGCAAAGCTTGTTGGCATGCCCGCTATCGCCTCGCTACACCGAACGGCGGCCAAATCGCTGCATGCGACCTGTCTTGGCTGCGAGGCTCCGCAGTCCCGCCCGTCTGCAACACACCCGCTTTCACGTGCGCTGACGTGGAGACATCTGAAAGCGGCAGGCACGCCGCGGGATTGGCCGTCTCCACAAAGCTTAGCCCCCGGCTACGCGATCCTCAACTCTAGTCGCATCACGGTCCGGCAGCATCCACTCCCGCAGCAAACATCACCATGTCGGCGATACCACCCGCCTACCAGCAGTCGAGTATACCGCCCCTCGATGGCCTGCCCTTCACGCAACGCCAGCCGGATGCCATCAGGCTGTATCCCCTCAGCAACTACACATTCGGCGTCAAGGAGCTCCAGCCAGAGGAGGATCCATCAGTCAAAGACCGACTGCGCAGGCTGGAAGAGCACTACGAGCAACATGGCATGCGGCGCACGTGCGAGGCGGTGCTGGTCTGCCACGAGCACAACCACCCGCACGTCCTGATGCTGCAAATCGCAAATGCCTTCTTCAAGCTGTGCGGAGCTGCCAGACCCCCCATGTGGAAGACACGATCTGCTAACGTGCACCCTCCAGGCCCGGCGACTACATCCCGCACGACGCCGAGGAGATCGAGGGCTTCAAGATGCGCCTCGACGAGCGCCTCGCTCCACCCCCCGACTCCTCCCTAGCCGCCCGCGACACCGCCGAGACCGCCTCCTGGAACGTCCACTCCACCTTGTCTACCTGGTGGCGACCGAACTTCGAAACCTTCATGTACCCCTATCTGCCGCCACATTGCACCCGGCCGAAGGAATGCAAGAAGCTTTACCTGATTCAGCTACCCAACACAAAGGTGTTGAGTGTGCCGAAGAACATGAAGCTGCTTGCGGTACCTTTGTTCGAGCTGTACGACAATAGCCAAAGATATGGCCCACAGCTGAGCGCGATACCACATTACTTGAGCAGGTTTAGGTGGGAGTTTGTGGACGATGATGGGAATGTGGCCGCTTGGACGCCGGGACAGGGTCCTGTCGGCGGCAGCGTCAAGACCAAAGTGTTGGTAGACGGCTCGAAGAACGAGAACGGCGTCAAGGACGAGGATGACAACAAGATGGAGGAGGACGATATCAAGGTGTAGGCAGGGGTGTTTCGCTGTGGTGATTCTCTCCTGGCCACATACCATGGCCTCCAACGGCCCGATGCGCATAAGCAATGCGCTTGCAAGACACGTGGAAGCGGCGGACCCAAATTATTACTTCGACGAAATCCTCCGTACCAAAAACTAGGAATGGAGCTCATGAGGACGGCCGCCGAGGGTCCCTGAAATGGACTGGCTGCGATTGCGGGCGGCCAGGCGACATTTGCAATGTTGATTGCGTCCTGGCAGAACTGTCACTGAAAGGGGTGAATGGGGCGGCGTCGGACTCTGCTGTTCATGCACGGGCTGGGACGCTCCTCTGGATCGACGATCCAGGCCTGCCGGTCTCGGTAAGGACAGTCGCGCTGCAGGCGCCACGCACGAAGCTGACGAGAGACTGCTCAATTCCACATCGTCCGCTGGAGTGGTCCCTTCCCTCTGTTGAACTGGCTGAGCGTCAACACCAGCCGCCAGAGCGTGTTGCTGGCGTGATTGGTATCGAGCACGGAGTGCGAACCATGTCCGTGCTCCAGCTACAATAGCAAACGGCACTATCCATATCGCCCACAATGGTAAGATCGTGGGCTGCAAGGATGGAATCTTGGGCGAAGACACCGGGGTAGCTACGGGGAGTAGGACGAGGAGCAATATATGTCATTGATCGCTTCCTGCAACAAGCAGATGCACCTGTGTCTGTGACCAAACGGACGGATTCGCTCCGAGCAATTTCTCATCTCAAACATCTTGCACAAATTCCCGAGCAGAGC
>DAHZQE010000179.1:0-9145 GCA_027409005.1 Ferrimicrobium sp.
ATTGTTGTTATTACCGAACAGCCCACCGCCGGTATTGGTGTTGGATGTGTTTCCAAAGAGCCCCCCGCCTGCAGGCTTGTTTTGGTTCCCGAACAGACCGCCGCCGGTATTGTTCTGCTGGTTGTTGCTGCCGAATAGCCCGCCGCCAGTATTCGTGCTCGTGCCGAAACCCGTACTGCCGGTATTGGTCGAATTTCCAAAGCTGAAGCCGCTGGGCTTGTTCTGTGTCTGGGTGTTGCCAGCACCAAAGAGACCGCCGCCAGTGTTCGTGCTTGTATTGGTGTTACCGAACAGCCCACCGCCAGTGTTTGTCCCTGTAGTGGTGTTGCCGAACAGCCCACCTCCAGCAGGCTTGTTCTGCTGCTGACCGAATAGGCCGCCGCCTGCGTTGGCTGAAGACTGGCCGAAGGGGTTGGAGTTTTGCTGTTGATTGCTCGTATTGCCGAACAGACCGCCTCCCGTGATGTTGCTCTGCCCGAAGCCCCCGGTGTTCGTGTTGCTGGAGTTGCCGAACAGACCACCTGTAGAGCCACTGGTGCCGGTGCCGAACCCACCAGTCGCGGGTGCGGAGCTGGCGGCGGTGTTGCCGAAGAGCCCACCTCCAGCTGGCTTGTTCTGACCAAACAGGCCGCCCCCCGTGTTGTTCTGGCCAAAGCCCGAGGTGGTATTGGCGTTGTTGTTCGCGCCAAACCCACCGAATCCGGTCCCGCCCGTGGTGGCCGTGGTGCTTCCGAACAACCCACCGCCCGTGCTCGCGGTCGTGCTGGTATTGGTGTTGCCGAAGCCACCGAATCCTGTGCTCTGCCCGAATGCGCCAGCTTGCCCGTTCGTGCTGCCGTACCTCCTGCCTTGGGCATAATCTTCCACCCTCAGCTCCTCAAAGCTCTTGCTCTTGTACGGGTCCTGGAAGGTGATGGACTGGAAGGCTTGCATGCCGGTCCCAGTCTGCTCCTTCTCCTGGAAGGCCTGGAACGGTGTCGCTGCGGTGCCATTGTTGTTGTTGCCGGCTGTGGATGCCCCGAAGCCGCCAAATGCGCCGCCGGCATTGCTGCCGCCGAAGCCGGTGCTGGTATTGGTCGTGGAGCCGAACGGGTTACTGTTGGCGGTGGCGTTGTTCGAGCCGAAGCCGCCGGTGCTGTTGCCGCCGCCGAATAGCGAACCGCCGGTGTTGGATGCCCCGAAGCCGGAGGTGGCCGGCTTGTTCTGGCCGAAGAGGCCGCCGCCCGCGCTGCTTCCGAAGCCACCGGTACTGGTGTTCGCAGTGCTGCCAAACCCACCTCCACTGCCGAATCCACCCGCTGTGCTGGTGCCGCCGCCAAAAAGCCCGCCTCCGCCCGTCGACGTCGCCGTATTCGTGCCAAAGCCTCCTGTCTTAGGCGCGAACGGATTGCTCTGCTGCGCATTGGTGTTCGCACCGAACCCCCCGAAGCCGCCGGAAGTTGCCGTGTTCCCGCCAAAGATCGAGCCCCCAGAAGAGGGATTATTGGACGCGCCGAAGCCGGTGTTGGTGTTGGTGTTCGTGCTGCCGAAGCCGCCGAAGCCGCCGCCGGTGGTGTTGTTGTTGCTGCCGAATCCGAACGACATATTGATGCGGGGGTGGGGGTTGAAGGGTGCGGGAAAGGGGCAGGATGCGCTCTTGCGCCGGAGGTGACGATGTCGCGCGCAGACCCGGTCGCTACTTGCTCACTGAGCTGCGGGGCCGGCCGTGATGCATGTATCGGTGGTGGGTTGGGAGGGGCGCGGGTTGTTGCTAGTCAATTCCAGGGCTCCTGACGTCTTGCTCGAACGAGCGCGCGGTGACTGCTGCTCGCGGGCGGATGTGCAAGGCACGAGAAAAGGTCGTGAGGGTCGTGAGGGCGCGCACTGCCCAGCCCAGCTGAAAGGTGAGAGAAGGGAAAAGATGCACAAGCTGCAGCGCGCGGCAGGCGATGGAAGTGTTCTGCAGGAGGGCAGCGCGTCGTGCAGTGACTTTCACCAAGCTGAGCTTGAGCCAGCGTTCGGGCGTGAAAGCAGGCGGATGCTCCGGACGAAAGTCCGGCCGAGCGTGAGATCGGGTCAGTCCCTCGCATCTCAGCGGAGCATACAGCGGACAGAGCGCTGGTGCAGGCCACGCCAGGCAGAATTCAGGCTCCACCAGCCGATTGAGCGAACGGCCGCCTGCGAAGATGCGTCCACGCCATCTCGCAACAATCATAGTTGCACGTGGGTGGAGGACACCAGAAGGCCTCCGGCAGCTAGGCTGACTCATCATCGCGAGGGCTACTGTGGCCGCTGCTTGCCAGGGTTTGGAGGCATCGAGCACGCACCCATCTCACGTACAGACCGTCACAATGTACAATACAGAGCTCCCACTCTATCCAGTAGTCGATAAAGCATCATGGCAAGAGCACCAGGCGTACACACTCGCTGCCTCATCTCCACCCTCAGAGCTTAGCCTTCTCCTCCCACCCCTTGACCCTCCGCTCCGCCTCCGCCCTATCCCTTCGCTTCTTGGCTTCGATCATAAACTGCCTCTGATCCTCCTGTCCGAACGTCTCAAGATACCCCACCGTCTCCCTGTACATCTCTCGCTTCAGATCGCCATAGACCTGTAATCCGCTCATGCCCTTCTGGGCCTTCTGCACCAGCTTGAGTTCGTCGATGTGAGCCAGAGCTTCGTCGAGTCCACCAAGCCAGTCTACGATGCCTTCTTTGAGCGCTTCGAGCGCCTGCGCGCACCGGTCAGCGAGCTCTCGCGCGGCAGCGACGAGCGTCAGGACATCTTTGCCACTCACCCTGAACCTCTGCGCCTCAAGCACCAACTTCCGGTACGTCAGCGCCGACACTTTCTCCCTGAACACTGCCGTCATGGGCGGTCGCAACGGCACCCCGAGATCCAGTTCGTTCAAGCACAAGTATCCTTTGTGCGGATTCATGCTCCGGTAGTCGTGCATCATCGCGAGCATCAGTGCTCCGGCGAACGCATGCCCGTTCATCAGCGCCACCGTCGGCATGGGATACGTCAGTAACCGCGCCCAGAGCTTGTACAGACTCTCCGGGAAGAAGCCGGGCGTGAAGGAAGCGTGCGTGAGGTCCAGGCCATTGGAGTAGAATTTGTCGATCCCCGAGGTGGTGATGACTACACCGGGCTCGTGCCGGAGCTCGAGGATATCGAGGGCGAGGAGCAGGGCCTGACAGAACGGCGTTGTGAGGCGATTGTCCGGTGGAGACCTGAAGGTCAGGAGGTAGGTCTTCGGGGCCGGGCTTGTGGCGACGAGGTTGCCGGTCGTGCCGATGGGGATTTCGAAGAGGAGGGCGCCGCGTTTGGCCATGCTGATGAGATGGGTGTCTGGATTGCCTATGGAGAGACCGTGCGAGGTGGATGGTCGTCAACGGCGGTGGTGGTGTGTTTTGATAATTTATGTGCCTCGGCATTGGTTCACATGAGATGCCCGATGCGGAAGTCGCGCCACATTCAGTGGCCCGCGCCAAGATCAACGTGCATGTGGCAGCAAACAAGCGCGGCTGAGGCGATCGTGAGAGCGCCGCTGTACAGTCTATACATGTAATCTACATCTGTGAGTGCCGCCTTTGACGCCTTTAACCTGATGTTACCGCGCAAACGCAACCCAGCCTCCGAGCAGCATACTGGCTAGGACCGGCATCAACAGTCCCCACGACGAGCCTGCGCCATCCTTGCCATACACCGAGCTCGCCGCTCCGTGCGAGTTGCTGGGGCTTGCGTTCGCCGTGCTCGTCTTCGGCGGCAAAGTCAGGGTGTTCGTCGGGTCGCCCTCCGCTGAGAGCACCACATCCTCACAAGTCATCGGAAACTCTCGCACAGCGGTGTCATGCAAAAGCAATAAGCTTTGCACCGTCTCCAGCCCGCTCAACTCCTGTCCAACTCCATAGTTCCCATCGTATCCGTTGACGTACCACCTCGCACCGCACGTGGTATTCTCTTGACCACCCGAGCAGGACCGCATCGCGGCCTTGGCCGTGACCGTCAGCAGGTGCGTCACGGAGGTTGTGATGTACGGAGCTACGACAGCTGCTTTCGCCATCCAACGTGAGAGGTAGGCCTTGAAGGAGAGCTGGTCGTTGTTGCAGTTGTTCGACAGTTCGCAAGTTGGCTGAAACATGACGTCGGTGGCATTAGCAAAGGGTGAAAAGAACGTGGTCGAGATGGCCTTCAAAAGCCCAGTCGTTCGTTTCTCCCAGATCTGTGATCCGTTGGTGTAGTTGTACAGCATCGAGGTGCCGTACAAGAGGAGCGCTGGGTTGTAGGCCCATTCGAGGTGGTTGATCTGAGTGCAGTTCATCTCGTCGTTGGTGCCGTCGAACACGTGAAAGCTAGGACTGATGAGGCCGGTGGCCGACATCCAATTCCAGGTCTTCTCCGCCCAGTCGACGTAGGTGTGGTTGCCAGTGTATCTCGCCAACCGAGCGGCGATCTGAAAGAAAGCGCCGTTGCTGACGCTGTTCTTGTAGTTGTACCCGGCATTGTACGGGAAGACTTGCCACCTGAGGCCACCGTTGCAGGTCGACGTATCCCACCGTCCAGCTTGCAGATCAAACACTGCTCTTGATAGATCCAGCCAGGTACTCGAGGTATTGCCCGACGGCACAGGGAAGCCGTACTCCATCGCGGACAGCGTGGCCAGCGCCCAGAACGCCTGATCGTCGTTGCCCGTGGAAGAGTAGTAGGCCGGCATCATGAAGTTGTTGCCTGTCCCCGACTGTGCCATCAGCGCCTGTTGCACCGTGTACACGTAGCTGCTGTCGTTCGTGTACGCCCAATAATCTATCATGCCTCCCCATACTGCGCCTGCTTCCCACCACTAGCACCAGACTGTCAGCACACGGCTACGAGCCTCTGTCGATTCATCTCACATATAGCGGCGCTGGAAGCGTTCCAACGGCGACGGCCGCCGTGGTAGAGTGATTGTTCTGATACCATGACATCAAGTTGTATGCCAGGGCCGCTGATGCGTTCTTGATTGATTCTGGCGATTGTCAGAACCCATCGCGTACTTGCCCACCCGCCAGGACCCACGCGTAGATTTGACATCCAAAGTGATCGCGCTGGCAATTTGACTGCCCGCAGTCACCCACGCAGCACCATATGCCCAGCCCCTCATCTTGCCAAGTTGCTCTCGGGAGAATGTGCCCAAACGCTTGCGTTCTGCGTCATCTGTCCCGCACAACCAACCAATGCGTCCGAGAAACCCCAGCGACTGGGGACTGCTGCCAGTCGGGACTCGTGGTGCTCGCGCGACCCTTGTCCAGCAAGGAGGAAATGGAGAAGGGGGAAGAGGGAAGTGAAAGTCCAGCCTCAAACCTACCCGTGCTGCCTATGCCTTAGAAAGTGAACCCTACTGTGCTAGTCTTGCAGAAGTGGCACGCTGGATGGCATGGCTTAAACCGCGGACGAACGAGAAACCGCCTATCAAGTTGGTCACTGACGAGGACAGACTACGTCACCATTGAGCCGCAAGACCCGGGCACGATCCACCTGGCATGACTCGCGGGATTTCGAGCTACTGCTGCAAGGCTGCCCCGCTGCTCACACGGACACTCGCCGCTCAGCTTCCTTGGCAGTACGAAGCAGCCGAAAAGGACAATGTCACCGTACATGGGAAGGGTTGGACTACTCGCATGCCTGTCCAACAGCTCGAGAAGGCTGTCGATCCTTGGTACAAGGATGGGCTCGCGACCACGATCTAGCCGTTCAAGGCTCGACTTGGGGAGCTGCGGTTGCAGGATCCGTCCCGGGGACGGCGACCAGATTCGTCGTAAAAGTAGTAGCACTCGTAGGCTATCAAGACGCTATGCTATGATCGTTATCGTACAAGGTCGAATGGGTGCAGGGCATTTGCTTCTGGATCAGCAAGACATTTACTCGTTGCCCTTCTGTGCGTCTTCCTCGGCATTCTTGGGCACTCCGACCATCTTCGGGACGGACACTGCGTTCAGGCGACGGAAAGCCTGAGCCACGAGTCAGCATGACGCTCATCACAGGTCACATCGTTCCACGAGATCACCCTCACCTGTGCAATAGATCCTTCTGGCAACTGGCCATCCCACTTATCCGCCACCTTGATAATCTTCTCGCCCTGCGCATCCGTGTGCACCTCTACCAAGCTTTTGATGACCTTCTCGCTCCCAATCCCCTTGACGACGTACCGCGTCTCCAGGTCCATCGTGATCGGGTTGCCGGCGTTCTTCACCTCGTGCCCGAGTCTCTCGATCTCCGAGAAGGCCGTCTGCAGTCCGTACCATTGGGCCTCGTACTGTTTCCGCCCTTTCGCGATCGTGAGAGGATCCGTGAATTCGGCATCGTCGGTCCAAAGCTGGAGTTTGGGCAGCGACGGGCGGCCGGCGAAGAGGTCGAGGACCGAGCCGATGAGGGTCTGCTGGTGGGAGCTCAATTCGACCCCAGGCGCGGTCTTGATGTTGGTGGACTCGATCTTGAGCTCGCCGGCGGAGGAGGACATCCTGGCTGCTGCTGGTGCTACAAGTCTGACGGTGTGTGTCGTAGTTGGCCGTGCAAGGAGTGTGCGATTGAGGCTCGTGCGGAGAGATTGCATTGAATGTGCTCGAACAGATGCGAGGGCAACACGGAGTATCGATTTACACTACACCTTTGTTTATCTAGCAGGGCCATGCGGCACTCGTTCACCTGAACCGGCGCTAAGTGCAGCGGTCATCATGACGGGGGAAAGCACGATTGCAGTACAAAGAGGAAGGATCGATGACGTAGTAGACGCGATCGAAACGCGAAAGCGTCGCGTCCGGCAACTCGACGTTTTCTCATCAGATATGGGTTATGCTCGTAACGAGAGCTGGACGGGCATGTGTTCGCGGCGTGTAGTTGGATAGGCGTGTGTTGGCGGCGTCTACTGTCACCGAGATCGAACACGGCACGCAGCAGCCGACCTGTCTGGGACATTTCTGGTCCAGACGATACTCTCGACGTAGCCAGTCATCTCAACTCAGTGCTCATTGATAGCGGCAACCTGGGTATTCCAACCATCAGATCTACTTTCCAGGCGTTGTGTTCTACTGCCGTAGCGGTCGCTGTGTCAAAGATCATTCTGATTTGACGCCACCGCGGGACTGCGCTCGGCGCCCTGCCTTGCCTTTGGGCTCATCCCACGAGGAGGCATCGTCTAAGTCCACTCGTACGCCAATGACATTGCCAAATCATTTCGGCAGAAAGGCTCCCTCCTTCGGACCCTCACGATAGACAAGAGGAGCTTTCAAAGATGTCCATACTGGGTCGGGATTTTGGCTAATTGTCCGTGATGTCGCTGCTGGCGGCTACTGTACCAACTTTGCATCAGGCTCCGAGGCTTGCGAACTTCCCGGAGATCCGAGCGATGTCTTCGGGACGCTCCTCCGCCGCGTAATGTCCAGCCCCTTCTAAGAGGTGGCGGTCGGGTTCGCCGTGGGCGGTGTGTATTTCGTTGCACAACGTCCCGAAAAAGTCTCCCAGCAGACTGTCTCGATTGCCGAACACAACCCCAACCCGAATGGACGCCTCGCCGCTGCTCCAAAACGCACGAACCCCTTCGTCGCGCTTGCGCAAGCGAATCTGCTCATGCAGCGAGGAGAAAGAATCCGGGGCGCACATGCCATCGATCATCCTCCCGATGGGACTTTCGAACAGCCTGTACACGAGCTGCGGCAATCCAGGCACCATTCTCGCGAACCGCGTCACGGCAGCTTTACTCGGGACGGTCGGGAAGGGCGCGGCGTACCCTCTCGCTACCGCCTCCGTCACACTCGGCGCCAGGAACCGAATGATAGCCTCTTCGGGAACGTAACCGTCCAAGAGGCCCTGTGCACACAGCCAGAGCAGGTACAATGCGTACGCATTCAACGTCACGTCCGACGGCCGTGGCGCAAAAAAACTGTTGAGGAGCATGACGCT
This sequence comes from Ferrimicrobium sp., assembly GCA_027409005.1. Lineage (GTDB taxonomy): Bacteria > Actinomycetota > Acidimicrobiia > Acidimicrobiales > Acidimicrobiaceae > Ferrimicrobium. The sequence continues at coordinate 7,916 of DAHZQE010000179.1, forward strand.
CTTGCAGGTGTCTGGTCGCGCGAGTTGGGGGATTGTAGACAGAGCGACACAGCCTCCCCAGTCATGTGCAAGGATGTGAACTTCTTCAAGCTGATAAGCCTCGAGCAACGCCATGAGCGTGCGCATGTGCAACTCAAAGCTGATGGTTTCGGCTTTCAAGGGCTTGTCGCTGCCGCCGAAACCGACCCAATCGAGCGCGAGGATCTCGAAGCCTTGGGACGCGAGAAGTGGGATGATCTGTATGCGGGTCAGCGATGATCTCAGTCCCGCATCTGGGTCTCGACGAGAGGGTGATCTTGGGTCCCCGGCGACGAATGGAAGCGACTCACGTGTCTGTACATGAATGAGGAGCTCGGGTTCCCGTGAAGCAGCACCAGCGTCCCTTTGACAGATCCGGCAGGCCTCTTGTGCACGACATTGACCCTCAAGCCGCATACTTCCAAACACTCATTGTCGACTGCGAAACCAGGCATGGGTCGCGTCTGCGCGCGAGGTCGGTGGAAGCCTCCTTCAAAGTCTTTGCCTTCGAAGCGATAGTCTTCTCTGAGCTGCTGCTGGGCGCGTGACTCTCGGCGCGCCGATGCATGCCTCCCATCATGCTCCAGCTTGGAGCGGCCTTTCGGCGTCAGAAGGGAAGTTCCGGTCTGGAGTAGGAACGGCCACACTGATCGATAGAAGGCCAGGAGCAGATACGATGGCACCAGAAGAGCCGCGCAAAAGATGCGTACCAACGTCAACGACATGTAGAGATATGCCAGAACAAACAGCGGTTGCAGCAGGCAGTCAACAGGTGCCCTGTCTTCGCACCGCGGGCGTGCAGATGTCCGCCACGGTACGGTCGACAGCAAGGCCATGGTTGTAGGGCCCGTCTGCTGACTAGGGACGAGTACATGGTCAATGATATGGCGAGCATCCGAGCATGTTCGCACTTCGAATGCCACGTCATGCCTCCATTCGCGCGGCATTGCCCCAAGGATGGCGTTCGACCGCATCATTCCTCAAAAGATGTGATGTTATTCTCACAAGGGTCCGCATGGGGAAAATTGCATGTGGTGCCAGTGTTTTCCCCACTTTCCGTCATATCCGCTTACATGTGAAAGGGATCGACAGCGCTCGACACAGTCTCCAATATACGTACACCCCAGCGCTCGCAGAACTCACGTTCCCATCAGCTCCGTGAACCTATCGATCCGCTGTAAGCGGGTGAGAGCGTTCGCCACCTGCACCACA
>DAHZQE010000231.1:0-2012 GCA_027409005.1 Ferrimicrobium sp.
CCTTTGGCGCCGTAACTGAAGTTCTCCCCGACGTAGACGGACACCGCTGACAGCGTATCGCCCAACACCTGCTCAACGAACTCGGCTGGTGGTTGGGCTGCCCGCTCTTGGTCGAAATGGAGAAGATAGAGCACATCAACGCCAAAGGACTGGAGCAGTCGATGACGAATCAGCGGACCCATCAGCAGACGCGGTGCACGATCGGGCGCAAACACCCTCATCGGATGTTGATCAAAAGTGACCACCACCAGAGGCAAGGATCGTCTTTCAGCCTCAGCACGAGCCTCTTTCAGTAGCTGGAGATGGCCCCGATGGAGTCCATCAAACGCGCCGATGGTGACCACCGATCCGTCGAGAGAATACGACGGTGACGTCGAACTCAGAACCTCTATCATTGAGCCACCTCTTCTGGTACAACTCGCAATGGCATCAGCCTATCGGCCTCACCTCTATAGATTCCTACAAGTCGCTGGTACTCAGGTTCCGGTCCGGCAGCAAGGACGACTACCTGTTCAAAGGCGGTGAGCTCTCTCGGCCGGTCGAGTGGGTGACCATGGCGTGCCATCCTGAGGATCTCCTCATCTATCTCGTAGCGCCCGAAGCTTGGGAAAACTGCCGATAGGCTTAACCGATCCTCTCGCTCGATCGACATCGGGTCCTTGGCAGCATCTAGAGTAACCTCTCCGATCGACTCCCTTCGAAGCGAAGACAGCGTCGCTCCCGTCTCCAGAAGCTCACCAAGATCCCTGGCGATAGAACGAATATACGTTCCTGAAGAACAAGCAATTCGTAGCTCGACATCGAGGAATGGACCCGACCTAGTAAGGCCGAGGAGCTCAATATCGTGGATCACCACCGAACGTCGCTCTAATGTCACCTCCGAACCAGCGCGGGCGAGCTCATATGCGCGTACTCCATTAACTTTGAGAGCGCTAAATGCTGGTGGGAGCTGTTGAATCGGGCCCTTGAACCTTTGGAGTGCTCGCCGCACCACTTCGGCGTCAACTCCGGCAGGCACCGGCCGAAAACCCTGGATTGACCCGGTGATGTCGAGGCTGTCGGTTCTCAATCCACAACGCACTACTCCGCGATAGACCTTGTCAGCGCCGAGCACAAAAGCAAGCAAACGAGACCAAGATCCGACGGCAACGATCAATAGACCAGAGGCTAGAGGGTCAAGGGTTCCACTATGACCTGCTTTACGCACCTTGAGCTGCCGTTTGGCGATACTCAGCGCCCGCTGGGAGGTTATGCCAACCGGCTTATCGATGGCGTAAAACCCACCTGCCTCAGCCACCCGGTTACCCAAGCTGTTGATGGTGACGACGGAGGACGGCCTCAATCTCCTCAGATGCTGCCAAGACATCATCGACGACGAACTGCAGTTGCGGGGTACGCTTCATCCTCACCTGGCGCGCGATAGCCGCCTGTAGCTCGATGCGATGTTCATCAAGGGCGAGCTCCGCCTCTTCGGGAAGCGAGGCGAAAAAGACCAACGCGGAGCGCAGATCCGGGCGAACTCGCACCTCGGTGATGGTTAGCAGCTCTACTCGGTCATCGATATCGCCAATTCGCTCCAGCTCCCAGGCTACTACCTCCTGTAATAGCCGAGATACTCGATCGACTCTCTCATACCTGTGCGAACCCCTTGTAGCCATTCGTCAGCTACTCCCTAGCGATCTCACGAAGCTCAAAGGTCTCGATCAAGTCACCGGCGTGCAGATCCTGAAAGTCAGATAGTCCGACGCCACACTCGAAGCCTGCATTGACCTCGCGGACATCATCCTTGAATCTCCGCAGCGAAACAACGTTTCCCTTCCAGAGAATCACACCATCACGCAGGAAACGTACATGCGAACCCCGGGTGATGACGCCGGAACGGACATAACAACCCGCAATCGCGCCGACCCTTGGAATCCTGAAGACCTCGCGCACCTCGGCCTCGCCAGTTACGATCTCTTCGTACTCTGGCTTGAGCATACCGACAACAGCCGCCTCAATATCCTCAATCA
>DAHZQE010000210.1:0-2544 GCA_027409005.1 Ferrimicrobium sp.
CGACAGGACGCATGACAAAAGCGATGGGCGGACCACCAGAGTGAGATGAGTAGTACCGCAAGGCTAGCACTGAGAAATAAGGTCTGTTGGGTCGCAAAGAAGTGCTGAATACCTCCGGTTGCGTTATAGAGGCCAAGTGAAGAGAAGCCTACAAGAGCCAGCAAGGTAGGGACGATCGGTGTGCAACAGAGGAAGCTCGGAACCAGGCTCGCAATGAACGCGATTCCGGTGAGCGATCTCGATCCAGCGGAGACGACATCGCGCATGGCAGTTATCTGCACCATTACGACAAGGCTCATCACGGCTCCGAGAGTGATGCTCCAACCGACGATATAGGGATCGAGATACGACCAGTTTGAGAACGCGATCTGTTGGGTGAAATCAAAGGGTAGTAGCAACGAGTAGGCGAGCGCGAACATGGTAGCGAGGCCGATCGAACTGAAACGGCGGGCGGGACTTTGGGAGACGAAGGCGATCGTGTCGCGAATCTGGTAGAACTGTTTCGCGATCATGGCTAGCAACTGCCACTTTTGGTCTTGGTGGATTCATTCGGTGGCGTGTTAGGAAGGGCTAAAGTTACCCTGCTCGCGTAGCATGCATACGCGCTATTTTGGCCAAGCCCCTTTCGGGAGACTCGCCATCCGAGGGCGATCGTCAAGCTAAAAATGCCTGCGGTCGCTCCACCGAGCCAGGTTGCGCCCATGACGCCGAGCGCACCGATGATCACCGGTCCTGCGCAACAAACGAGGAGACCTATCGCCAGGAGACTGACATAACCCCATCCGGTGTACTGCTCGACCGATCCCTGGTCCGATCGTTTCGACACTTGCGACACCTTCCCTTCGTTCACTAGGTTTTAGGCGATTCATAGACTACTACAGTAATGTAGTAGTTCATGTAGAACGAGAGAATGAATTTAAGCGTGAAGGTGAATCAGATTGCGCCAGTGCAGCACGCCGAAGATCAGCGAGAGCACGATAGCGCAGCTGAAGAGGGCAGGGGAGAAGATATGGTTGGCGGTCAGGGCGCAGGAGGCGAATGTAACCAATGCCGAAGGCACGACCACGGCTACTCCTAAGGCAACAAGTCGATCTCCCCGGGTTGGCATCGGTTCTTGTAGTCGTCTGATGCGGTAGCGCACGCTGTCCGGGGTTCCAAAATGCGCGTCGGCGAGTTTTGCCCGTTGGGTGACGACTTTGGCAAGCGCGGCCATGATGATGGGTGCACCGACGACCTTCCGAGCTTCGTTGTCCGCGGCGACCTCAAGCTCTCGCCGCATACCATGCCAGGCATTGCGGACCGGTGGCATGAACCAGTAGAGCTGAGCGCTGCCCGAGGCGATTTCGAGGAGGCGGGTATGGCCGAGGCGTACATGCGCAGCTTCGTGTTCGAGAACGGCTCTGCGCTCCTGGTCGGACAGGAGCGATAGCGTCCCTGTTGTGACCAGTGCTCGAGGACGCATCAAGCCGGCAGAGACGGCGTGTAAGTCGTTGGAGTTGACGATAGCAACGTCGTTGCCTAGCGGCGAGGAGTAACTGCCAACCATCATCATCTGTGAGGGATCGAGTCTGGCGCCTGAGTGCTTTGCGCGCCTAAAGAGCGAAAGGCTGACTGGAATGATTACAGCTGCAGTCAACAGGTAACCACTCAAATCCCACGGGGCAGTCCCGAGGCCAAGGGCACAACCAAAGTCTGTGAGTTCCCGATGGGCGGTGAGATCCACAACCGAACCGATCGAGCATAGAATCCAGGCGGGCGGTACGATAGCCCATCCAAGGAGGGAGAGCCCAAAGCCGGTTGCCATCGCCTGCGGTGCATTGATGCGTCGGCTCAATCGTTCTAGCCCAGTCGGCAACAGGGCTAACATGGCAACGGCGATTGGTCCTACTAGAAGGAGCGTCATGAGTCTTGCTGTCTCTCGATCAACTCAGCGAGTTCGGCAAGGAGTGTCTCATCGTGGATCTCGTCGACGAAGTACATCAATACTCGTCGCGGATCTTCCGAGGTAGCGAGGAGCCGATCGATCTCCTTGGCCGCCAAGCGGTCAATGCCGCCAATAACCGAGTAGCGGAAGACTCCGTCTTCGTTCGCGCGGTTGACCAGACCCTTTTCCACGAGGCGATTTAAGATCGTCATGACGGTGGTATAGGCTCGCCGTGGCTCGCCGAGCCCATCATGGATCTCACGTCCGGTCAGAGGGCGCTGCACATTGAGCAATACCCCCATCACGCGCTCCTCGAGCTGACCAACCTTGATGCCAGCTATCGAGTTCCGCTTCACCTGTCTTGCCTTTCGTTCATCACCCAATGTTGGACAAAATGGTGTTCGATTGGCAGGCGGGTCAAACTTGGTACCGCGTGAGCGTCGCCTCTGTGGTTGTGAGTCACGGCTACGAGAACCATGCTTTCAATCCCGCTGTCCTCTCTACGATGCAAGACAACCCGCTCTTCGATCTGGTGCTGCTGTAGCACATTCGCCATGGGGCGCGAGATGACGCGCCCGCCGTCGAGCACTCAACACTTGTGACTAACAACGGTCCTACTA
>DAHZQE010000218.1:0-2248 GCA_027409005.1 Ferrimicrobium sp.
TCAATGTCTGAGGCTCCTGAGACAAACAACCCTAGGAGCGATATCACTTAACAACTAACCGAAAGAAGGTATATATATGAAAGAAGGACAACAAGGATCGCAAACACTGCAGTATGCAGGCAGGCATGATCCAAATAAACAGGAACTAAATACCAAAACGCTGGCAATTCGCGTCGAGAAAACCTTGCACGCACAATTGCGATTCATCACCCAGCTGCGAGAAACCAACATTTCTGATGAGATCCGTCAAGCGATTGAAACTCTAATTGCCTCAGCCCAGGATGATCCCGAAATCATCGCTCGTGGACAACAAGCTCGTGATGAGTTGGAACGAGAAGCCGTGGCTCGCAGTGCAGCTATCGCTTCCTTTTTGGATAAACCCGCAGTCGCTGTCGTCGTCGAGAAATCATCCGGCCCGCCATGCAGAGTGCGGCAAAACACCCGTAAGACAGAAAGTAAATAATAAAGGAGTGCTCATGCCAAGCGATTCCGCCATATTGGAAATAATGGGTACTACTCCTACAAAAACTGCAATCACCTACCTGCGTGTCTCCACCGCAGACCAAGCCACTCGTGGTGGACGAGAGGAAGGATTCTCTATTCCTGCCCAGCGTGAAGCTAACACCCGAAAGGCTGCGTCGCTGGATGCCGTTGTAGTTGAGGAATTCGTCGATGCGGGTGAGTCCGGAACGTCTGCGACTAAGCGACCCGAACTCCAGCGCATGCTATCTTATATTCTGGAACATCACGTAGATTACTGCATCGTCCACAAGCTTGACCGTCTTGCACGTTCTCGAGCTGATGACGTCGCCATTCACTTTGCCTTGAAGCAGGCTGGGGTCACTCTCGTGAGCACCAGCGAGAACATCGACGAGACGCCATCTGGGATGCTTATGCACGGGATCATGAGCAGCATCGCTGAGTTCTACTCCCGTAACCTCGCCAACGAGGTCACCAAGGGACTAACCCAAAAAGCCAGCGTCGGGGGCACGGTCTCTCGGGCACCCCTTGGCTATAGAAACGTCCACGTCATCGATGAACTTGGACGTGTCAATCGAACAGTAGAGATAGATACCGAACGAGCACACTTGATCACTTGGACATTCTTTCGATACTCAGAAGGCGATCCGACACTTCGGACGCTGCTCGACGAATTGACAGCTCGTGGACTTACTACACGGGCAACACCCAAGTGGCCATCCAAGCCATTGACCATCACCGGACTGCACAAATTGCTTCGCAATCCGTACTACAAGGGGGAGATTCATTACCGGGGTGTCACGTACCCGGGACTCCACGAACCTCTGGTAGATCCGCAGACCTGGCAGCAGGTCCAAGACCTACTCAGTGCTCATAATCTTGCTGGAACACATCAGAGAACAAACAACCACTACCTACGAGGCAGCGTCTTTTGTGGATCCTGTGGTTCCCGATTGATGGTCACAACAGCTCAGAACAGGTGGGGTAGTTCATATCTTTACCTCGTCTGTTCCGGCCGAGCGAGAAAGATCACTGACTGTCAACGACAAGCGATGTTGGTAGAGACTATTGAGGAACTTATCGAGGACGAGTACCACACCATTGCACTCTCACCAGCGCTACGAGACAGTATCGAAGAGCTAGTCCTAGAGGACTTCGATACCCTCCAGGCTGGTTCTGCAACCGAGCGAAGACAGATGGAAAGTCAGTGCGTTGAACTAAGCGCTCAACGTCAAAAGCTACTCGATGCTCACTATGCCGGGGCAATTCCACTAGATCTTCTAAAGAGCGAACAGGACCGCATCGCCGTTCAGCTCACGCACATTGAGGCCCAACTCGCTAGTCTCGATGCCAACTTCGAACAGGCACGATCAGTATTGGCCGACACACTCGATCTGACTCGAGACTGCCATACTGCGTACCTGGAGGCCAACGACAATACCAGGCGACTATTTAATCAAGCATTATGGCCAAGATCGATAGCGATGAAGATGACGAGACGCGAGAGCGAACTGTCCGAGTTGACTATAACGAGCCCTTTGAGGGCTTGCTTTCACGCCTAATTCCAGCAAAGATCCACCACTCTCTCTGTATAGAAAAAACCACCATCAGGGACATCCCGATGGGTGGATTGAAGGACACATTGACCGACGCCGACAAGGTACGGTATTCTCATACGAATACTTTGGTGGGGCTAGCAAGAATCGAACTTGCGACCTCAGCATTATCAGTGCTGCGCTCTAACCGACTGAGCTATAGCCCCATTTTC
>DAHZQE010000222.1:0-5287 GCA_027409005.1 Ferrimicrobium sp.
ACTGCGGTGATTGCGGTTGTATCTGGTCCAGTTGCGACAGTACGAGTGAGGGGCGTGGCGGGAGAGATTGTGTTGGCCAAGACCGTCGACAGCTCGACTTTATCGTGGTGATACCCGCGCATCCATCCCGTGGTGCGAAAGGCACTGATAAGGTCCGCATACCAGTGAACGTCTCCAACCTCAGTCGGTACCCCGTCGAGTGCGGCTAACGCTCCGAGAGTCAGGAAGCCTGCACTTGGAGCTGGGTTGGTTGCAAGGATATGACCAAAAATAGTCGCCTTGAGCGGCGTTGTGAACCTCGCGATTGGCTCAGCGAGGTCATCTGGACGGAAGACACCTTCGCTCAACTTCATCAGTTCGGCTCCGAACTCTCCGACATAGAACCCCTCTCGACCGAGTTTTGATATCGCCAATAGCGTTCGAGCTATGCCAGGGCGCCGCACCATTGGAAAAGAGCTAGACGTTGGATTGAGAAAGTTAGCGAGTTCGACTCCAGAGGCGAGATTGCGTATCTGTTCGAAGTTGCGCCGCAGACGATTTGAGGCTGGGAATCCGTTGCTAGCGTAGCCTATGGCCGCTTCGAGGACTTGATCTAGACGGAGTTTACCGAACTTGTGGTGAAGTGCTAGCCATCCGTCGACCGCACCCGGTACGGTAAGAGCATGAAGGCTAGACCGCGGAATTGAGCTATGGCCATCAGCTCGCAAACTTTCGGCTGAAGCTCCAGTGCCAGACGAGCCAATTGCCTGCAGTGATTGGACCTCCGCAGCACCTCGTGAGGATGGTGGAGAGTAAACGAGTGCTACCAGGTCGCCCCCCAGACCGCATTGGTCGGGGGCAGTCACCGCGAGGACGGCATTCGCCGCGATAGCTGCGTCAATGGCGGATCCGCCACGACGTAGCAGATCTACTGCCGCCTGTGAGGCCAAGGGGTCTATCGAGGATATTGCTGCATTGGGGAAGAGCTGACTGAAAGATGGTGAGAAGTATGACACTTGCCCCAAGAATAGCCTTCAGTGGCTGGTTTTGCGTCGTTTATGCTGACTGTTTGCTTACGCCATGAGGATTCCGTCATTTTATGACATTTAGCTTTTGAATCAATTGAATTGACCTGTATTTCTTATTGATTCGCTTGCACCCTATCTCTGAATGCTCTAGCATAGTTGTGGGTCAAATTGCTCATGAGTTGTCCCGTTACGATTTCTGGCGTCGGGTTTGTCTGTCGCTACGAGTGATTGAGGAGTAAGTATGGTTCAGTCGATCGGCCTTCCTAAGGAGATCAAAGATGGGGAGCGGAGGGTCGCGCTCGATCCCTCTGCTGTGAAGTCCTGTGTTCAGGCCGGATTTGATGTCTTTGTAGAGACAAATGCAGGTGTTGGTGCGGGGTTTTCGAACGCCGACTACGAAGGTGTGGGAGCCAAGATCGCTGCCAATGCCAAAGAGACCTGGGCGGCTGACCTGGTTGTAAAGGTCAAGGAGCCCCAGGAATCCGAATGGGGTTTCTTTCGTAGGGATCTCACGCTTTTTGCATACCTTCATCTTGCGGCAGAGCCCGCGCTGGCTAAAGCCCTTGTTGATAGCGGCATCGATGCCTTCGCCTATGAGACTCTCGAAGAGAAGGGCGGCCTTCCTCTGCTTGCACCAATGAGTGAAGTTGCCGGGCGCACCGCTGCTATCGTAGGCGCCCACTATCTCGCTGCTGGGTCAGGAGTACTTCTCGGAGGGTCAGCTGGCGTACCACCAGCGCGCGTTGTGGTTATAGGGATGGGCGTCGCAGGCACGATGGCTGCTCGTGGGGCTCGCGGTATGGACGCTGAGGTTACTGGTGTCGACATCGACCTCCATAGGCTCTACATGGCCCATCAGGAGGGTACAGTGACGGCAACGCTCGCAAGCTCCGAGCATGCAATCAGCGAGGCTGTGCGAGATGCAGATCTCGTCGTTGGTGCTGCTCTCGTTACCGGTGCCAAGGCACCTAAGTTGGTTCTACGCGACCATGTCGCAAGTATGAAGCCAGGTTCGGTGATCGTTGACTTGGCAATCGACCAGGGTGGTTGCATCGAAACGTCGCGACCGACTTCGCACTCGGAGCCAATATACGAGGAGCTGGGAGTCATTCACTACTGCGTGACCAATGTACCGGGTCAATATCCGAAGACAGCGTCACGTGCGCTGTCGGCGGCGGTCGTCCCGAAGCTCGTTCGACTCGCACGAGATCCCGAAGATCCTATGTTGACCGGCTCGCTAAACATCTCTAAGGGTGAGATCGTTCATCCGGTTGTAGCCCAAGCCATCGGTCGATAGCCGAGCTTATTTAGTGATTGAGCGATAGCCCGTGTCGGTCCTTCCGAGTTTCTGGTTGCACCAGATTGACGAGATAAAGCCACGGGCTTCGCTCCGGTCATCAATCGAAGTCGATGTTGCGATCGTTGGTGGTGGTCTTACTGGTTTGTGGACTGCGCGCTACCTCGCTCGACTCGACCCTAGCCTTAGCATTGCGGTTTTCGAGCGTTCTTATGTTGGTTTTGGTGCTTCAGGTCGCAATGGTGGTTGGGTATCTAGCCTTTTCCCGGTGTCATTCTCGAGGGTTGAACGCGAGTATGGTTCCGTTCTAGCAGGCGAACTGAAGAGTTCCCTTGAGGCTACGGTTGATGAAGTCGGCAGCCAGGTGGAGCAGCTCGGTATACGGTGTGACTTCACTAAGGCCGGGACGGTCTTGCTTGCCAGAGACCGTGCGCAGTGGCGACGGCTGCAAGCAGATGTACCGCTGAGTTCAACTCTATTCGATGCACGCGGTGTTGAGCGTTTCCTGCGCGCGAACGGTGTGATTGGAGGAGCTCATGAGCCACAGTGCGCGACAGTACAGCCCGCCAAATTAGTTCGTGGACTCGCTGATCGTCTAGACGAGATGGGAGTCAGGATTTACGAAAACACCGATGTCGTGAGTTTTGGGGATCATGCGTTGGTGGCAAATTCGCATACGGTCAAGGCTCGCTCGATCGTGGTTGCGACCGAATCTTATACCGCTCAGTTTGCGAAGTGGCATCGGTTGGTATTGCCGCTCTACTCGATGATGATCGTGACGGCTCCACTTAACGATGCGCAGTACGCATCTATTGGGAGTCCTAAAATTGGTCTGAGTTTCGCCGATGAGAGAAATCTGGTCGTATATGGTCAGATCACCGCTGATCGTAGGATTGCCTTCGGGGGACGAGGTGCTCCCTATGGTTACGGTTCAACGATCACGCCTGCTCCTGAACGTGGGAGAGATATGCGCCAGCGGCTTGAGCGTAGCGTTCGCGAATTGTTGCCCGGCCTCGACGGCGTAGAGTTCACCCATTTTTGGGGAGGAACCCTCGGGGTCACGCGAGATTGGTTTCCACGTATCGATGTGAACGAGGAATCTGGACTTATAAAGGTGTATGGTTATGCAGGCGATGGAGTAGCCTTGACTAACCTCATCGGACGGTTGATAGCACAGCGTTTGCTGACCCCACAACTCCTGCCATCGGTTAGCAAAATCTTCGACCGTCCGCCGCGTTCTTGGGAACCAGAGCCTCTACGCTACCTAGGTATCAATGCAGGACTCGCTATGACGCAAGTTGTAGACAGCTTGGAGCAGCGAGGCATACCTACGTCGATTCTTGACTCGTTGAGGCGTACTTTGATTGGCCAAAAGGGATAAGGTCAGTGTTTTGAGGGAAGTAATGGAAAAGGAGAGAGAATGGCACATTTAGCACCGGTTTGGTCGAAGCTCACACCACTCACTGTCGTCCGTGGCGAGGGAGCTTTAGTTTTCGACACTGAAGGCACGAGCTATCTTGATGCGACGTCGGGGATAGCGGTAACCTCAACGGGCCACAGCCACCCCAAAGTGGCGCAAGCTATTGCAGAACAGGCACAGAAGTTCATTCATGCACAAGTCAACATCTATACATATCATCGCCTTCAGGAGTTGGCTGATCGGCTCGAGGCTATTACACCAGAAGGCATCGACACCTTTTTCTTCAGTAACTCGGGAGCTGAGGCTACAGAGGCGGCCGTCAAGCTGGCACGCCAATATACGAAACGCACGAATCTCATTGTCTTCCAGGGCAGTTTCCATGGTCGCACCGCTCAGGCCATGGCAATGACTACATCTCGAACGGGCTATCGTGCCGGTTATCAGCCTTTGCCTGCTGGAGTATTCGTCTCGCTGTTCCCTGGTTTCCCTCGAGCCGGAGGAGCGGATGGGGCTAGTGTCGATGAAGCGATCGACTACCTTGACTACCTGCTGGCGGCGCAAACCGCGCCTAACGAGACCGCGGCGATGGTAATCGAACCGGTCTTGGGTGAGGGTGGCTATCTGCCTGCGCCGGCGGAGTTCCTCCAGGCTATACGCGAGCGCTGCACGAAGCATGGCATCTTGTTTGTTGCAGATGAGGTGCAAACTGGTTTCGGTAGAACAGGGCGCATGTTTGCAGTTGAGCATTCAAATATCACCCCGGATATCATCGTGATGGCCAAGGGTATCGCGTCTGGTTTCCCGTTTTCGGGCATTGGATCCTCTTTGGAGATAATGAAGGAATGGACAGTTGGTAGCCATGGTGGAACCTATGGTGCCAATCCAATCGGCGTCGCCGCCGCTATTGCAACTATAGATGTCATCAAAGAGGAGGGCTTGGTCGAGAATGCGGCTGCACGCGGAGCGCAGCTCAGTGAGGGCTTGCGGAAGATAGCGGAGTCGCACAAGGAGATTGGGAAGATCCGTTCACTCGGCCTGATGGTCGGTGTGGAGATCGTGGACCCGGTCACGGGTTCACCTGACCCTAGCCGGACCAGTGCCATCTTGAAGGATCTATTTAATACGCATCGAATTATTGCGATGAATGCAGGGACCTTTGGCAATATCATTCGTTGGATGCCACCCCTAATCATCTCCGAGAGGCAGATCGCCACTATCCTTGAGGGCTTTGAGGCTTCGGTGAAGGCCACGACGTAGTCCTGACCGTTTGAGTCGGTGTGGTTGGAATACTGTAGAGTCGGATAGCTTGCTAACATAATGGCCCCGGGATTAAAACCCCGGGGCCATTATGTTTTAGTCTTGAGCTTCATCTCCAGCAGACGGAATCTGGCGTAGTGTTAACCCTCAGTCATTGCCAATGAAACTCATCACATGCTTGATGCGAGTGTAGTCTTCAAAGCCATACATAGACAGGTCTTTGCCGTAGCCGGAGTGGGGTCAGCAAACGCTGTGCTATCAACCGTCCGATGAGGTTAGTCAAGGCTACTCCATCGCCTGCATAAC
>DAHZQE010000228.1:0-5913 GCA_027409005.1 Ferrimicrobium sp.
CCGCCAGGCACGGGAAAGACTCTACTCGCTCGTGCCGTGGCGGGCGAGGCCGGCGTGCCCTTCTTCTACATGTCTGGATCCGAGTTCGATGAAGTCTACGTCGGCGTCGGCGCCAAGCGCGTCCGCGATCTCTTCGCCGCCGCGAAAAGCAAGGCTCCTGCGATTGTCTTCATCGACGAGCTGGATGCGATCGGAAGCAAACGCCACGAACGCGACGCCGCCTACGCCAAGCAAACCCTCAACCAACTCCTGACAGAACTCGATGGCTTCGACCAGAACTCCGGCGTCATCATCATCGGCGCGACCAACTTCCCTGAATCCCTCGATAAAGCCCTCACGCGACCCGGACGATTCGATCGCAACGTCAACGTGCCCCTTCCCGACGTCCGCGGCCGCATCGCAATCCTCAAGCATCACTTGAAGAATATCCGCACAGACCCCGAAGTCGATCCCGCAGAGATCGCGCGTGGCTGCCCAGGCTTCTCCGGCGCAGAGTTGGAAAACCTCGTCAACCAAGCCGCGGTCCACGCCTCGAAATTCAAGCGCGCGAAGGTCTTGCTCGAAGATCTGGTATGGAGCAAGGACAAAATAATCATGGGCGCCGAGCGCCGCTCCGCAGTCATCCAGGAGAAAGATAAAGTGATGACGGCTTACCACGAAGCGGGTCATGCGTTAGTCGCGATGCTGACAGAAGGCTGCGATCCGCTATACAAAGCCACCATCATGCCGCGCGGCCATGCGCTGGGAGTTACGCAGACCCTTCCGGAATTGGATCGCGTGAGTCAGAGCAAGAAGGAGTTGCTGGCACGCATCGACATGTGCATGGGCGGCAAGATGGCGGAGCAGCTCATCTATGGCGAGGACAATGTCACGACAGGCGCCTCGTCTGATATTCAGCAAGCGACGAGTCTGGCGCATCACATGGTGACGCAGGCGGGGATGAGCGAGAGGCTGGGGAATGTGGATCTGGCGAGTGAGTACCGGATGCTCTCCACCGAGACGCGCTTGGTGGTGGAAGATGAGGTCCGCAGGCTGGTGGAGGAGGGAAGGCAGAGGTCTTGGCAACTCCTCACGGATAACAAGGAGAAGCTTGATCGGCTCGCCAAGGCGCTCGTGGAGTACGAGACGCTTACTCGCGACGAGATGGAGAGGGTGGTGAGGGGCGAGAAGCTGAAGGATAAGCTCAAGGTGGATGTGGGTGCGGCGGTGAAGGTGCCGGAGGGGAATGTGATGCCGCCTTTACCGCTGCCACCGCTGGGTGGGGCGACGGGCGGGAAGGGCGGGAGCGAGGAGGGGGTCGGCAGTCCAAGCGCGTAGAAGGGATCGCAAGAGAATGCATGAGCTGGGCTTGGAAAATAGGCTCTCTCGGTCTGTACGTGAGCGGGTGTATGTCATAGCATGGCGCTGTGTCTGACATGGGTATGGCAGCATTTTATAGAGGAAGAATCTGCTAGTCGTTTCCACCCACGCCGGTGTAGATTTGCTTCGCCATCGCTGCTGTCCTTGTTAACAAGATCTTTCATGCTTGGCAGGCTAGGATATGTCACGTGATACGGTCTGTGCGCATGACAGAGATATGGCCGTGTCTGTTCTGAACCCCATGCCTGCTTTCCTCCCTCAACTGAATGTTAGCCTCGGACGTGACCTTGCCAGAACAGCTCCGAACGGCGTTTCGCGAAGCGACAGAGAAGGAGATGAACGTGCTGCTGCCGTGTATCCTACATGCGAGCCCGAGGCCGTACGTGGTGACGAGGCGCAGAGCTGCATCTTCGCCCGCTTATCAGCCTGTCAGGGCGCTCGTCCAGTAGAGGTACATGTAAACTGCCAGACGCACCCGTTCCTGCGGAGGTTCAGGCCATGTCGGGAATGAATGCTGTGGGGGAAGGAGCCCGTCCTTGGAATTACCACCTGGATTTGGACGTTTTTGGGCAGATGTCCAAATGATTATTCGCGGCTAGGTAAGCCCGAGGCGCCTTACCGTGCGGTCCAGTCTGGCGTTCGGTGCCGCAATCGCCGAGCATGGGCATAGTACTGGCTGCGAGTGATTGGACCAGGTCATGCAAAAGAGGGTGGCATGATCTGCGTTTCCCTCGTGTGTGGATGTCCGTTCATCTTACTACCACTCACAGAGGGATGGATGCTCGTGGGAGACTGCTGCGTCCGTGGTAGCATGTACGCAGAAGCTTTCAGGTTCCACGATGTCGATGAGCTTCCATGTCGCCACGACGAGCTTGTACGACCATTGCGGGACGTGGAGATTCCATTGATCGAGATGAGCCACTTTTAAACCCTGTTTATGAGCATATTGCGAGTGCCGGCGCGGCGACCCACTACTGAGGCCAGAGGCAGTATCAGAGTTTACTGACTATTGTCAGTCCTTGTCTCTCTGCCCATCAATACTTGGGCTCGGCACAGTGCAGGAGCAAGCCGGCTGGCGACGCTTGACTGACCGCGCTCCGAGACGCGAGCCAGGCGTAGAGCTCTCGAGTCGCCCCCAACTGTATCCACTGGCGGTAAGATAATCACATCGGAAGGTCAAGGGCGGTCTAACCCAACCTTCTTGTCTGGAAGCAAGAGAAACCCTTCAGAAAAGCAGCGGCCGAGATGTCCAGGGTGAAGGGAGCGTAAAGAGGCGAGCATGAAGCCTGGCGCCCCTCAGAGAACCTTGAGCTGCTTGAGCATTCAAAGCCGACGGCCACTGGCATTGGCGTTGTCGTCTCGGTACTGTCAATCATAAGGGATGCGCTGCAGGACCACAATCGAGGCACAAAATCCATCTGAACATGCCTCAGACCGCCACCATCATCAAGCCGGCAATATAAGCCATCAGGGATCCAGGAAGACGCTGATCGCCGAACCCCATTACAAAGTGCTCCCCTTCACCAGATGTCACTGGTATCTGCGAGCGTCTGCTCCCAGCCGCCAGCGGCCACTCTGAGCACCAACACCCCTCTCTGCCGCACCAAAACCGCTTTCCTCGACCCATTGAGCCACGAAAGAGCCTCATCGCGATTGTAGCCTTCTTCGTTGCAGCGCTCGCCTTCATCACGGTCTCGGCTGGGATGGCGCAACCTGTGGCCGCTGTGCAGGCACGTAAAGCGCGGTCCTCTACGGCTCCGCGGACATGTGCTGCTGCAATCTCTTACAGAATCGTCCTAGCATTCGTCAGAGTTTGTGTGTGGGCCTGGGTGCTGGCTTCGCAGCATATGTGGAGTGCCAGGAGGACGTCAAAAGTGGAGTGAGAGAGTTTTGGAAGTGATGGTGGATAGATATGATGAATGGGATGGACTGCCTTGTGGGTTACGTTGTCGGCAAATTGGGTGTTTCTGATTGCTGTGGACGTGCAAGGACGGATCAAGGACGATGATGAGGATTCGGGCTGCCTGGAGATGGTGTGGTGAACGCCCTCATCTGGGCCATCGACTGATGACTGAATGCAAGACTAGGCGTAAAATAGGCGGCGTTTGTCGGGAGAGCGGACCGTAAGCTTGAAACGTTCCTCGAACGACTTTGACTGTCTTATCGAATATTTCAGCTTGTAAGGCCTTTCCAACGCGACCTCGACCATTCCGCCGTTCTTTCCATCTCACGTCTTCGCAGGTCCGTAGTGGCATTCTTTGCGCGAGGTGCCATTACTTCCAAGCCAGCCATCTACAACACTCTGTGCCAGTCCAACGTCGACTGCCTCGCCCACGCCACGGTCAACACCACACAGGACTCGTTCGCCCCAGAACTCACACGCGTACAATACGAGGCCACGACAGTTGTCGAAATGATAGCTGAGAGCTACTCGAGGCAGATCCGAGAGGGGTTGGTGTACTCCAGAGGCCAAGCATTGCCGGCAATGTTGACGGTGGAGATATGGAGACTATTGGTGTGAACGAAGAGAGAACTCCGCCGCCATATACTCCACGCAAATTATTTGATTCATGTTGTTGGGGCATGAGTGTTATTACCACTACTTCATATCCTCAAGTGGGCGGAGCGGATATGGCATGTTGCAGTGCCGCTATGAGCGTTGACCCAGTGTGTCACTGTCGCAGCGCCGGGCGATCGACGATGAGGGCAGCAGAGAATGCATAGCAGAACGTATAGTCGTGCTTGGTCGAAGACTCAACGACTGAGATTGGTCATTTGCACGTGCGTGCGTGAGAGAGAGGGAGAGAGAGAGAGAGAGAGAGACAAAAGCGCGCCCTCCAGAATCTGAAGTCCGAAGTGGCGGCAGCGTTGGATGTTGCTTCTTGAGTCTTGGCACGTCCGTCATGCGGCTCCACCCGAGCCAAGCTGCCTGCAACCTCGACACCCTCCATCGCCTTTGAACCCGTTCCATCCCCATCAACACCCGTTGACGGGCCATACACCTCTCACAAGCCAGCCTGAGAGGACCTGTCAACATGGCGCCGTCACAGGACTCGCTCTTCAGGAGCGTGGACATGACCCTGACCCAGCTCTACGTTGCCAATGAGATAGGCCGCGAGGTCGTGTCTGCGCTCGGGGAGCTGGGCTGCATGCAGTTCCGTGATGTATGGATTTCACCAATCTTACTAGGAGAGCTCTACTGACTCTTCCACAGCTCAACCCCGACACATCTGCCTTCCAGCGAACCTTCACCCAAGAGATCCGCCGCCTGGACAATGTCGAGCGCCAGCTCACCTACTTCCGCTCCCAGTGCGAGAAGAACAGCGTTCCACTCCGCTCCATATACGAATTCAGCAACACCCTCGCCGCACCCTCCGCCACCGAGATCGATGAGCTGGCGGACCGCAGCCAGAGCCTGGAGCAGCGTATTCAGAGCCTGAATGACAGCTATGAGACGCTGAAGAAGCGTGAGACGGAGCTCACGGAGTGGCGCTGGGTCTTGCGTGAGGCTGGAGGCTTCTTCGACCGTGCCAGAGGCCAGACGGAAGAGATTCGCCAGAGTGTCGATGAGTCTGATGATGCGCCGCTCTTGCGGGACGTCGAGCAGGCGAACGGCTCGGCTGAGCAAGGCGGACAGAACCAGCAGAGCTTCAGCGTTATGAACATTGGCTTCGTGGCTGGTGTGATTCCACGTGAGCGCATGGCTGCGTTTGAGAGGATTCTGTGGCGTACGTTGCGTGGCAATCTTTACATGAATCAGTCCGAGATTCCGGACCCGATCATCGACCCGGAGAAGAACGAGGAGGTGCACAAGAATGTCTTTGTCATCTTCGCGCATGGTAAGGAGATCATTGCGAAGATCCGAAAAATCTCGGAGTCTCTGGGTGCGGACATCTACAACGTTGACGAGAACTCGGAGCTGCGCCGCGATCAGATCCACGAGGTCAACTCGCGTCTGCAGGATCTATCCAACGTGCTCGGCAACACCAAGCGTACGCTCGACGCCGAATTGACGCAGATCGGTCGCTCTCTCGCTGCCTGGATGATCATCATCAAGAAGGAGAAGTCGGTTTACCAGACGCTGAACCGCTTCTCCTACGACCCTGCTCGCAAGACGTTGGTCGCTGAGGCCTGGTGTCCGACCAACAGTCTCGGCTTGGTCAAGAGCACACTTAAAGACGTCAATGACCGCGCCGGTCTCAGTGTACCGACCATTGTCAACACGATTAAGACTTCCAAGACCCCACCAACTTACAACCGGACCAATAAGTTCACCCTCGGCTTCCAGACCATCATCGACGCCTACGGCACAGCTAAGTACACCGAAGTCAACCCCGGCCTCCCGACTATTGTCACCTTCCCGTTCCTCTTCGCCGTCATGTTCGGCGACTTCGGTCATGGTGCCATCATGACCCTCGCTGCCGCCGCCATGATCTGGTACGAAAAGCCCTTGTCCCGCGGCAAGCAGGATGAACTCTTCGGCATGGCTTTCTACGGTCGCTACATCATGCTCATGATGGGTGTCTTCTCGATGTACACTGGCCTGATCTACTG
>DAHZQE010000257.1:0-5751 GCA_027409005.1 Ferrimicrobium sp.
GCTGCGGAGAGTAGGTAGGGCTCGTTATCTCTTGGAGCTTGACCTTGCTTTGTGCTGTTGGCAAACTGCGCAGCTAGAACGGTTTCGATTTAGAGTAAGGTGGCAGGCAGGACGTCGCTTTGGGTCTGTGGTTCGATGACGTGTTGTGAGAAGGAGTGAAGATGGCGATGAGTGTGGAAGAAGAGAGAGTCGTTGCTAGCGTACCAATGGGTCTTCTGATTGGTGGCGAATGGCGTCACGCTCGTTCCGGTAACGAGTTGAGAGTCGAGGATCCCGCGACTGGCGACTCCATAGCCATGGTCGCTGACGGAGGTCCGGAGGATGCGATCGATGCCCTAGAGGCAGCATCTCGAGCACAAGCGAGTTGGGCTGCGACTGCGCCACGTTTTCGCGCGGAGATTCTCCGTGCTGCCTTCGAGTTGATTATGGCTAGACAGGATGATCTTGCGCTTTTGATGACTCTGGAGATGGGAAAGCCGGTGGCGGAGTCCAAGGGTGAGGTTGCATATGCTGCCGAGTTCTTTCGCTGGTTCTCTGAGGAAGCCGTTCGGATGAAGGGGGAGTACTACCGTTCGCCTGATGGCATAACTAAGGTGCTGACCACTCGGTCACCGGTCGGGCCGTGCTATCTGATTACTCCTTGGAACTTCCCGCTTGCCATGGGCACCAGAAAGATTGGACCAGCACTTGCTGCGGGGTGCACGGTCATTCTCAAGCCTGCTGAGCAGACCCCTTTGTGTTCGCTGGCCCTGGGATCGATCCTGCTTGAGGCTGGACTACCAGCTGGTGTGCTCAACATTGTCAATACCTCTGAACCTGGCGTCATTACAGATCGCTTAATTGGCGATACTCGACTAAGGAAACTTTCGTTTACTGGCTCCACCGAGGTTGGCAAGACGTTGATGCGTAATGCGTCTACCAATCTCCTTCGACTCTCCATGGAGCTTGGTGGCAATGCGCCATTGATCGTCTTTTCTGATGCAGACCTCGATAAGGCGATTCCAGGGGCGATATTCGCGAAGATGCGTAATGGTGGAGAGGCTTGCACGAGCGCGAACCGTATCTTGGTGCACAAAGACCTCGCAGACTCGTTCTCGGAGCGTCTTGCTGAAGAGCTGTCGAAGATGAAGGTTGCTCGCGGAACGGTTGCTGGGGCGCAGGTCGGACCGCTTATAGATCAAGATGCGCTGACGAAAGTCTCCGGTTTGTTAGAAGAGGCGACCGCAGCTGGCGGGCGTCTTCTTACCGGTGGTGATCGAGTTGGTGACAAGGGTTATTTTTATGCGCCAACGGTTATAACGGGAGTCCCTAGGGGTGCGAGGATATTCCGGGAGGAGATCTTCGGTCCCGTTGCTCCGATCTATACCTTCGACGATGATGATGAGGCGTATGCGTTAGCCAATGACACCAACTATGGGCTTGTGTCCTATATATTCACGGAGTCATTCAAACGGGTACATCTGGCCATCGACGCACTTCAGTCGGGTATGGTGGGAGTCAATCAGGGTCTGGTATCCAATGCGGCCGCCCCGTTCGGCGGCGTCAAGCACTCCGGATTCGGCAGGGAAGGCGGCTTCGAGGGTATTCAGGAGTACCTGGACGTAAAGTACGCTGCCCTCAATCTCAGCTAGTCTGCGCTACCGGCGCTGTTCTACTGGGCTAGATTTGTCGCGGAGTGGTGCCGCTTGGACCCTTGTCCATCAGGTAAAGGATATTGCCATGTTTACTCGCGGGACTCATCAAGGGCCCTAAAAGCCAGCCTTGAACGTGTTGTGAAGATGGCGAAGGTCCGGGATCACGTGGAAGACGACTACCAACCCTCGGGTCGAGGAGATCGCCGAGCAGGTCTGGTCACCCCACCTTTGAGGGTAACGTCTTTTAGCCTACACTAACGGCCAAGGCTAAACGATGGGATCCTATTAACTCCGTCGAGTACTCCTTGCCACCGAGAGCATAGGAAGGAATGCAGCGACACTAGCGCTGCACCGCAGCGCGGTTAACCTTTCTGGCCCGCAGGCTTTGAGCATTCGGTGTCCATCGCGTCAACTCGTGTTGCGAACGCATTGGCCACCATCGAGTGGATGGTACACAAAGAGAACCTCGTTCTCTGTGGCCCTCCGTGAAAGCGCACGAGTTTGCTTTCTGAGGCGCTTGCCTGCGAGGATTTGCCGAGGTGCTTTTTCTTCCAGTCGCGAACCAAGCTCACCATGACCTGGCTTGTCCATGGAGTGCAACAGAGATGTTCGCTCAGCTTGACAGCTATGCAGGAGTCGGCTTCTGTCCGCACGTAAGCGATAGTGAAACTAGACTTTAGCTAGTAGCAGGTGAACTTCAGAAGCATGCAGGTAATCGTGAGCAAGTCTTATGAAGCAAAAGACACTATGGTCAACCACGAGCTCCAGCAAGAGGCCAGGGCTCTCGGTGACCGAACACGTCACCGCTTATTTCGTTACATAGTTGATGCACCTGGCCCAGTGGGCGTCGCCGAGCTTACGCAATTCGTACACCTCAATCACAATGCAGTGCGTCAGCACCTCGCAGTTCTAAAGGAGGCCGGACTGGTTGCTGAGGAGATCGAGAAACGTTCCCGCCCGGGCCGCCCCGGTTTGCTGTATCGGGCTCACCCAGAGGCTGCAGGGAAATGGAATCTCCCCGGGGCGTACTCCTGGCTAGCTACCCTGCTGAGCGACGCCATCCGCAGTGGGCAAAGCCCACGCGAGGTAGGTCGTCAAGACGGGAACCGCCGTGCAGCGGAACTGGTTGGTAGCACAGAAGGAGTCGAACTGCTCGAAGCGGAGATTACCCGACGTGGATTTCGCCCACAGCGGGTCCAGAGGGGACGGCGAATCGACTTTGTGCTTCAGCGCTGTCCATTCGCCGATGTTGCCGAATCTGATCCTGATACTGTGTGCCAGCTACACCTCGGTCTCGCTGAGGGTCTCGCTGAGGGTCTCGGCGGCCTCATGGTCGAACGGCTCACGGTCTTGGATCCACGCCAGGCAGGCTGTTGTCTAACCATACTGCAATGCTCAGTGGATGGAGCCGCCAATATCTGACTTGAAAGGATGCTCATTCCGAAAGATATCCCTCGCAGAACAAGCAGGGACCGCAACATTCTCACCTATATTCCACCGGGATGTCTATGCTGTTGTGACGGAGTACTGCCAAGCTGAGCAGTGTTTGACCGATCCGGTTGGATCGACATTATAAATCCACGGCTAAGTCAGGGCGTTCTATTCAGCTAGTCGCTCGCAAGGACTGTAATCTATCTAGATCCGACAGGACACTTGACGGTGGCATCTGCTCGACCATATATAGGTCTCCAGGGTGGGCCAAACGTTACCTTCAGATCGCAGAGGTACCTGGGTCACAATCTCATCCGCCCTCTATCGGGCAAAGGCTCCACCTCGGACCTCGAACAACCCAAACAACGCCACTGTACTTCAAGGCTATGACAGCGTCCCCAAAACCATGGAGTCACAGACGTGTGCCAGCGCAATAGGAGTTCAAAAATGACGCGGCTCGACCTGCAACTGTGTGCTCGTATCGGCAGGCAAAATGATCAAATCCCTTATCTGGCGACAGTCGCCAACATGCGGATCGGAAGCCATGACAAGTTGACTGCCACGGCGAAACCTGTGAGAATGAATAGCAACCCCGCTAGCGCCGTCGCGGCCGAAAGTGAGGCTCCCAGGCCAAGGCACAGCGCTGCGATACCGACGCTAACAGTAACGTATGTGACTGTCGCCAACTGCTGGCTATAGAGATCGGCGAACATGAGTTGCTTTCCTGATGGACCTACAGCCACGCCACGAGCTCGAAGCGCTGACCAAAGAATAAATGGTACAACTTTGTGAACATGACCCACCAGAGCCTCGAGTAACCAACCACCAAAGGCGGCCATCGCGGCCGCCGCCAGCGCCACACCAAGATGGAAGTGGTGTCCTAGCGTGAACACGGAGCCGATCGTGAGGCCAACCCCGACTAGCAGCCAAAGCGCCGATGTCATCACGAAGACGAGATGTAGATCAGCCTTGCGACGGCGATGGCGAATGTGAATATATAACGACAATAGATGGGCTCCAAGGCCCACGGCTAGAATCAGCGCACCAGGGAGGGCTAAGTCCAGAATGTTCCAGGCCAACCCGGCAGCCAGCAATGCGGCTCCAGGAGGTATCGCCCAAACTGCAATGAGTCCGGCCCTGTGGACTCCTGGAATATGCGCAAGCATGAACATCGACCATAGTTTCTCGGCGATCCCGACATAGGCGATCCCGAGCCAGCCAAAGAGTCCGATTACCGCCATCGCAATTTCAACGTGGCCAGCAAGGTGAAACCAATGCCCCTGCCTGTCGCCCACAAAGGCGATACCCAAGAACGTCGTCAGCAAAGCGCCCACGAGGGAAAAGCGCAACGCGGTAACCACGACACCCTTCCCTTTGACCGAGAGTGGCTGGGTGAGGTTGACCACCAACAAGATAATTCCAACCCCTGCGAGCGCGCCACTCGCCGCAGTGATGCCAACTTGTTCGGTGGCGATCCCGATAGGCAGTAACCACGATGCGGCTAGCCAGGTGACGAAAGTAGCTCGAGCTAGCCGAATCGAGCGTAGTGGTCTACCGGTAATCACCGGAGTGAACTGGTGCATCGCACCGATAACTCCCATGGCGAGCGTAGCAAGCACTCCGAAGTGCACTGCCGTGACAACTGGATCCGTAGTCGGATCGCTGGCTGCGAGGCTTCGTGCCCATATCCAGGCGACACCACAGGCGATCAGTCCAGCTGACGCAGCAGCAAGGAACGCTAGCGGAACAGAGGGTGGTGGTACAGCGCCTGGCAACCCAGGTGGTCGATCTTGCCAGGAACCAGAGCGACCGGCCTGGATGACACTCACCGGGTCGTCCCCACGGAACGCCCGATCTTCACCCGCCAAACTCGGGGTCCAGCTTCCAGATAGTCCCAGATGAACTCGCCAGCGTGTTCTGCCTCGAATTGGTATCGAAGTGGCCGAGGATCATGGTCATTGAGGAGTAGAAAGTCCTCTCCTGGAGCTAAGGCATCGAAGGTGGAGAAGATCGCCTCATGCCGTTTCGCTGGCGCAAGAGGGCGTACGTCGAGAGTATTGATATCATCAGTCTTCCCGGTAGAGCGGCGGGCGCTGAGTTCAATTGGTACCGTCCTCACTGAGCGGATCAGTCGATGCAACGCAGAGGTCACCTTAACGGCTAGTTCGGGTCGTGGTGTTCTTAACGTCACCCACGCACGCGCGACCAGACGGCATGCCTCTTCGCCTCGACCACTCTCGGCTAGCAGATCTCCGCTCTCGAGTAACAGTGCTAGAAGGTCAGCCTCGGTGTCCGGTACTGCGCGATTCTCGGTGCCCAGAGTATCGGTCTGTGCCGCTTCAGTGAGGTTGTGCATCTGGGCCAACAAGTGTGAAAGGCTCACCGTTGAATCCGCCCGAAGCGCAGGAAGAAGGAGCTCATTCTCCTTGGCTACATGAGTGGCGAATAGGTGCCGGATCGACTCGGCCAAGATGGTTATTTCTGCTGGGTCAGAGGACCTCCCTAGCGCCTCGACTGAAGCCGCCAGCTCTCGATGCTCAGCGATCATCTCTGCTACGGCTTCCCTCAAATTCGACAAACTATTTGCAGCCTCGTAGATCGAGTGCTCCTCGGCTATCGCGTGAGGAAGTACCTGTTCAGCCAGATAGGCTAGCAGGTCGGCCGTCACCGACTCATAACGACCCTC
>DAHZQE010000270.1:0-10330 GCA_027409005.1 Ferrimicrobium sp.
TTTGTTACCAATCCAGATCGCCAAGAGGCGATCCTCGAGAATCCTTACATCGTCTACTACTCCTCAAAGATCTCCTCAATTCAGCAACTTTTGCCGCTGCTCGAGAAGGTCATGCAGAGTGGACGACAGCTGTTGATCATCGCCGAGGATCTCGAGGGCGAGGCGCTGGCGACGCTTGTTGTTAACAAGATCCGTGGCACCTTTACCTCGGTAGCCGTAAAGGCTCCTGGATTTGGTGAGCGACGCAAGGCGATGCTCCAGGACATGGCAGTCCTAACTGGCGGTCAAGTTATCGCCGAAGAGGTTGGCCTAAAGCTTGAGAACGCGACCTTGGATCTCTTGGGCGAGGCTCGACGTGTCGAGGTCACCAAGGATGCGACCAAGATCATTGGTGGGTCTGGCGACAAGGCTGAGGTAGAGGGACGAATCGCTCAGATTCGACGTGAGATCGACGACACTGACTCCGACTGGGATCGCGAGAAGCTCCAGGAGCGGCTTGCCAAGCTCGCTGGTGGTGTAGCGGTTGTAAAGGGTGGCGCAGCGACGGAGGTTGAACTCAAGGAGAAGAAGCATCGTATAGAGGATGCACTCTCTGCAACTCGTGCCGCAATCGAAGAGGGAATTGTCGCCGGTGGTGGCACTGCTCTTCTTCGGGCGCGCAGCTCAGTCATCGAAGCAGCTGCCAAGCTCGAGGGTGACGAGGCGACCGGTGCTCGTCTGATCGCCAAGGCGCTCGAAGAGCCGCTGAAGTGGATTGCCTTTAACGCAGGACTCGAGGGCCCTGTGGCGGTCCAGACGGTTGAGCGCGAGAAGGGTAACGTTGGGCTGAACGCACGCACTGGGGTCTACGAGGACCTCGTGAAGGCGGGTGTGATCGACCCAGCGAAGGTTACACGCTCAGCTTTGCAGAATGCTGCCTCGATCGCCGCATTGTTGCTCACTACCGAGGCTCTCGTGGCCGACAAGCCCGAGCCGAAGGATTCCGGTGCCGCAGCAGCGGCCGCCGCTGCCGGCATGGGCGGCATGGGAGGCATGGGCGGGATGATGTAATTCATCCACCCTCTTTCTTTGCGGAAGGAACTACTCTGGCGAGTGTGAATCACACTCGCCAGAGTCATTTTTCGACTTCAATGAGATGCTTTGGGGTTGTTAAGGAGCATGTCTGTGTCTAGGGAGGTCGCTAGTGACGGTGGCACATGATCTGACCGGGTACCTGCAGGCGTTACCCAACGTCGATCTCCGCGTCCCATTGACCTTCGCCCACCTCGACTCTAGAGCTATCGCCACTCCCTCGGAGATTTTAGAACGGCTGCGAGATCGGTTGCTGGGGTTGCCAAGAATGGTCGGTGGCAATAGTGCTGCTGTTCTTCTTCTCCTCTATCCACGGGATGGGGAGATGATGGTGTTGATGACCAGACGTGCATCGTGGCTACGTAACCATCCTCGCGAGGTGTCCTTTCCGGGTGGAGCGGTCGAGCCTGGGGAGACATTGGCGGATGCGGCGTTGCGCGAGACCTTCGAGGAGGTCGGAATCCATCGATCCAACATCAAACTGCTCGGTCTTCTTGGATCAGGTGCGGTCCGTGGTAGTGGGAGGAGTTTCTCCGGAATCGTGGGCTATTGTGAGACGCCGCCGATCACTACCATGAATGCGGATGAGGTAGAGGCGGTACTGGAGGTGCCGTTGGGCCTGGTCTACACCCCGGACTACTTCTGTGAGTTCTGGTATAACAGAAGCTTTGGGTGGGGTCTTTTCCACTTTTTTGTTATGGTGCCCGATATCATTTGGGGTGCCTCAGCGCGTATGCTTGTCGAGTTACTTGCCCTACTTGAGTGACTACGGGCCGGTTGCTAGCGATGATCGACATAGAGCGTCTGGAGCAGGTATCCGAAGCTGTGTTCGCGATCGAAGAGAGTTCCTCGTGTTGTTCCGATGCCTTCGTGGTCTATGGTCGTCCGGGCAGAGAGACCGACCTCGGTGGTGTTAGGCCTAGACCGAAGGCCGATCTCCATAACCGTTGGCAGGAAGAGGAAGTGTTTGAAGTCGAGTTCTGAGCTTATTCCATTCGCCGAGTCCGCCACCAAAAGCACGGCCTCAAGCGGCTCCATTGGTTGGAGGTCGATTAGGTTGAGGCGGGGCCTCGCCCAGACGGTTGCTGGTCCCGGCTCCGTGAAACCACCCTCAAAGAAGGCCCAGTCGATAGAGGCTCCATACGGGAACGACGCGATCGAGCTGTCGGGGTACGAGACCTCGTCACTCGGCACCTGAAGGGTTGGCTCGACACGTGGGGCACGTTCTGCCTCTATCGCCAACCGCCAACTCCTAGCAGAGATAACTACTCGATTGTCGTCGCCATGTGCTCTGGTCTCGACGAGTTCGATGCGACGTCCCGGTCGAAGCGTAGTTGTGACGAAGGTGAGGGGTTTGAGTGGAACTTCGCCAAAGAAGTCGACATGGATCTGGCCAATTCGGCGATCTCGATCGGGTTGATGCCCGACGAGTTCGTGCGCTGCGAGAGCTGACGGTGGCCCTCCGTGGCACGCCCCGGGGTTCCATGGCCCTTCGCTCGGTGGTAGTGGAAGATAGCGATGTTCATCGAGCTGGGTGAAGTAGCTGCCATGCTCAATGGAGGCGACCTTTTGCAGCTCGCTTTGACTGACGTTTTGTCTCTCTTCGATGGACTGAGGTGTGTCCGAATTATGCTGAATAAATGTCATACCAGAGTTCGAGTCTAGCGCTATCGTGCGTTCATCTAGTGGGGCCCAATTTTACTAGGCACGGGTAGATCTACACAGTGAGCAGGTATTCACGATTGAGCATGAGGCTAGAGAGTCGATGGCTATCATCGCACGATATGTATTCCCAGGTAGGCAAGGATGGTTGCTGCCACCACGGTGCCCACCATGTTGAGACTGCCAAGCGCCAATGATTCGGCACCGACCAGGGAGAGAGTCTCAAAGGTGAGGGTGGAGAAGGTGGTGTAGGCGCCGATGAAACCATCTCCTATCGCGACAACCGCGTCGGTGGAGAGTAGGTTGCGAGTCGCCAGCCCAGTGACCATACCCAGAACCAGAGCGCCGCTAAGGTTGATCATGAGGGTTCCAACCGGGAAGTCGGTTGCGAGCCGCGTCATGATGGCGCGATCGACCACATAACGGGTGATGGCGCCAAGGGCGCCAAAGACGGCGACGAGGAACCAGTCCATCTATTAGCCGATATGGTCCACGCTGACTGGAAGGCGCAAGGTAGCAGCCCTGACTCCAGCCGTGCTTAGTGTGCTTACCAAGTGGTTCAGCTTATCAGAGGTGTCCGAGATAAAGATCGCTACACCCTCGTCATCGGTCATCGAGAGAAGCGTCTGATGATGGAGACGATGGTGGATCCCGTACCCATCGATGGCTCGAAAGGCAGAAGCTCCAGCCAAACCTTGATCGAGGGCTTGGCGGATTATGAAGTCAACGGCTGAGTGGTGATGTACCCGGTCCGACTCATTGACGAAGATCACTAGCAGTTCTGCGTCCATTTACCTATCCTCTCGCCTAACTCGCGAGCGACTCTTTGCGCAGGTACCATCCACGACCGATTATTCGCCCGGCGATGGCCGCAAGAACGCCCACGGCTATCGTAGCACTCGCGTAGAAAATTGCACTTGCAAAACCCAGCCGCGCGATCTGCTCGGCGAGCGAGACCGCCAGTGTGGAGAGAGTCGTGAGACCGCCACAGAAGCCAGTGGCTAGAAACATCCTGAGAAAAGGCCCAGACCTGAGCGAGACGAGTGGGAGTAGAGTCAGCGTGATTCCGATGATAAAGGCCCCGGTGACGTTGGCGACGAAGATGCCCATTGGGAAGCGTAGTGACGTTCCCAGATGGATCTCTAACCAGTAGCGGAGAAGTGTTCCAAGAGCTCCTCCAACGGCAATCGGCGTTAGTCGTGTGAGCGGTCTCATGTGGGCGCCGGATCGTTGGCGTAGTGGGCGATCGTGAGCTGTTCAAGTAGTTTACGAAGGATAGCCAGCTCGCTCGTTCGAACCGTGGAGGAGAGGTTTCCGTCTTTGATAAGCGTCTGAGTGATCCGTACCGCCGCGATCTCTTTACGTGGGTGTGCAGGAGTCGTTGTGATGATGGCAAGTTCGTAGGTGACGAGCGGGTACTGCGCACTGCCAGGCAAGCTCGGCTGACCACTGCCGTTGTCGACAGCTAAAGGCGGAGTGGTCGGAGGGGTGAGCGAGACGTCTAGGCAGCCAGGCGTAGTCGTGCAGTGGGCAGCGTCGGTGGCCCCATAGCTCGTCGGTTGGACTGAAAGTTCATGGTCTATGATCGAGGCGCGTTGTCCGGTTGTAGGGAATGAGTTGATAGTGAGGCTCAGATTCGGTAGGACTATGTGAGGATTAGCTGCGGCGATCAAGGAGTTGTCCCAGTTGGTGATGGACCCTTCAAGGATCCCGACGAGTACGGCACTGGTAAGGGTGATGGCTTGCGACTTTCCCAGATTGGCGGAGAGGTAGAGTGTGCTGGTTGAGATCGGAACTCGCTTGATACCCCCCAGCTGACCAAGGAGGGTGGTGCCGGGGTTAACCGAGAATAGATACAAGTTGGCCGCGGCAGTGAGGCTAGCAAGGTCCATGCTTTGGGGAGTAGGGTAGGTCGCTCGGGCGACTAGGTGCGGGTAGTTAGCCGTCAGACCCGATAGTGCAGATGAAAAAGTTTGCCGCAGCGGTGCCGCAGCCATGGTGGTAAAGATGACGCCGTTCAATGAGACCGGAGAGAGCTTTGATGCACTCGGACTAGGGGTGGAGGTTACGCCAGTTGTAGCTGTCGAGCCGGTACCACATCCCGCGAGCAAGCTTGGGGCCAGTGCGGCGAGCACGCCCAGGCTGAGTCGTCTTAGGTGCATTCGTATGTAGAACCTCCATGCAGGTAGTAGCTACTAGACTCTGTGATTCTAACGGTTGAGCAAGATCCGTGGATCCCGAATGAGTCGGCGGCGTAGTTTCTGTTATGGTGAAGACAAAGGTCACGACGGTGATCAGATCGCTGTGGCGTTGGTTGTAGTGCCGAGTGCCGATTCTTAGAGGTAGTTCGTGGCCTGTGTAGATGGTTGGCGGTCGGTTTGATGACCAGGGAGTGTGTCCCGGTTGATGACCGTGGTTGTGTTTTATGTTCGTCGGTCGAATGGAGGAAGTTTTGGCTGAAATTGAAATTGGAATTGGCAAGTCGGGTCGGCGCGCCTACGGCTTCGATGATATCGCCATCGTCCCGTCTCGCAGGACACGAGACCCTGAGGACGTCGACATCTCATGGGAGATCGATGCGTTTCGTTTCGAGCTCCCCTTCCTCGCCTCGGCGATGGACGGAGTGGTATCACCGGCTACGGCCATAGAGATTGGACGTCTCGGTGGAGTCGGGGTTTTGAATCTCGAAGGACTTTGGACTCGCTATGAGGATCCTGATCCCATCTTCGCTGAAATTGCCTCACTTCCTAGTGAAAAGGCTACTGCTAGGATGCAGGAGGTCTATCAGGAGCCGATCAAGGAGTCGTTGGTTACCGAGCGAATCCGTCAGATAAAGGCTGAAGGCGTCGTCGTGGCAGCGTCGGTCACGCCGCAGCGCACGCAACCGTTGTTGCGGTCGATTCTGGCGGGTGAGCTGGATATCCTGGTTATTCAAGGAACAGTTGTGTCCGCAGAGCATGTATCGCGCTCCGATGAACCACTCAATTTGAAAAAATTCATCCGAGAACTTGAGATCCCAGTGATCGTCGGAGGTTGTGCCTCTTACCAGGCTGCGTTGCATCTGATGCGTACCGGCGCCGTTGGCGTGTTGGTTGGAGTTGGTCCTGGTAATGCGTGCACAACACGGGCTGTTCTCGGGCTTGGTGTTCCTCAGGCGACGGCGATAGCTGATGCTGCTGCAGCGCGGATGCGCCATCTTGACGAGACCGGAGTCTACGTGCACGTTATCGCCGATGGTGGTATGTCAAAGGGCGGCGATGTCTCTAAGGCCATCGCGGTTGGTGCTGACGCTGTGATGATGGGCTCTCCTCTGGCTGCGGCGTATGAAGCTCCTGGTCGTGGCTTCCACTGGGGGATGGCAACCTTCCATCCAACCTTGCCACGTGGAACACGCGTGCGAACTGACACACGCGGATCGCTGAAGGAGATCCTCGTCGGACCGGCTCACGAGAACGACGGACGTATGAATCTTTTTGGCGCACTGCGGACATCGATGGCTACCTGTGGGTATGAGACGATCAAGGAGTTCCAGAAGGCAGAGGTCATGGTGGCCCCGGCGCTTCAGACGGAAGGAAAGGCACTCCAGCAGGCGCAGCACGTCGGCATGGGCCACTAGTGGAGAGTTCTCGCGAATCCCCGGTAATCGTCGTTGACTTTGGTGCCCAGTATGCCCAGCTGATCGCTCGCCGGGTTCGCGAGCTGCATGTGTACTCCGAGATTGTGAGTCATACTGTCACTGCTAATGAGCTTCGCGAGCGTGGGGCACGTGCGATAATCCTTTCGGGTGGTCCAAAGTCAGTCTGGGTGGAGGGTGCTCCGACTCTCGACGCAGAGATCTTTACGATGGGACTACCGATTCTTGGTATCTGTTATGGAGCCCAGCTCATGGCGCAGAGTCTCGGAGGACGTGTGGAACGTACTCGAGCAGGAGAGTATGGCCGCACAACCATACAGAGGTGTTCAGAAAACGGAGTCCTTCTTGAGGCGCTACCGGACACCTTTGAATCATGGATGAGCCACCAAGATACCATGGTTCTACCGCCGGAGGGTGCGGCCGTTACAGCATCAACTGCCCAGTCGGCGGTGGCTTGTTTCGAGGATCGTGAGCGTGAGCGCTTCGGTGTGCAGTTTCACCCAGAGGTTTCGCATGGGGAGTTTGGTCGCGAAGTGCTGCACAACTTTCTTTTTCGTGCTGCCGGCCTCGAACCGAAATGGACGAACTTCTCGATCATCGAGGAGTCGATTGCTCAAATTCGAGAGCAGGTTGGTGAGCGTAATGTGCTTTGCGCGCTCTCAGGGGGAGTGGACTCTACCGTGGCTGCGGTGCTGACTCATGAGGCTGTTGGCGATCAACTTACCTGCGTCTTCGTTGATACCGGACTCCTGCGAGAGGGTGAGGCAGATCAAGTCGTGACCCTCTTCTCCTCCCAGTTTCATATCAAGTTGGTGGTAGTCGAAGCAGCAGAGCGTTTTCTTTCAGCACTAGCTGGTGTACTCGATCCAGAGATCAAACGCAAGATCATTGGGAATCTCTTCATTCGAACCTTCGAGGAGGCGGCACTAGGGATCGACGCCGGTGGCTTTTTGGTGCAGGGGACACTTTACCCTGACGTAATAGAATCTGGCAGTGGTTCGGCGGCGCTTATCAAGAGTCACCATAACGTTGGTGGGCTGCCTGAAGACATGTCATTTGCCCTTGTCGAACCGCTGCGTTTCCTCTTCAAAGATGAGGTTCGGGCTGTCGGGGTTGAGCTGGGAATTCCTGAAGAGGTGGTATGGAGACAGCCGTTCCCTGGGCCTGGACTTGCCGTGCGAATCGTTGGTGAGGTGACCCAAGAGTCGGTTGGTCGGGTTCGCGAGGCAGATCGCATTGTCCGCGAAGAGATACTTCGTGCTGGCCTTGGTCGGTCGATGTGGCAGTACTTTGCGGTCCTTGCCCCCTCATTGCGTAGCGTTGGGGTCTCAGGTGACGAGCGAACCTATGATGCGCCGATTATCGTGCGCGCGGTTGACTCCGACGATGCCATGACGGCTGATTGGGCTCGCATCCCTTACGAAGTTTTGGATGTGATTGCGCATCGAATCGTCGGTGAGGTGAATGGCGTCAACCGAGTGGTCTATGACATCACCTCCAAGCCTCCAGGAACGATTGAGTGGGAGTAGCTGGGTGGCTGAGGCTGATCAGCATATCCTCGAGGGTCTGAACGAGCGTCAGATAGAGGCTGTTTCTACTCTCGAAGGACCGGTGCTGGTCGTGGCCGGTGCTGGTTCTGGAAAGACGAGAGTTCTCACCCGTCGCATAGCTTATCTGCTTGGGCAGGGGGTGAATCCTAGCGAGATTTTGGCGATCACGTTCACCAATAAGGCAGCACGTGAAATGGTCGAGAGAGTGCACCACCTGGTCGGCGTAGAGGCGGCCAAGGCGCTATGGATCTCCACCTTTCACTCCGCATGCAGTCGTATTCTGCGAGTCCACCCCGAACTTGGTCGACTCCGGTCAGGATTTACGATCTACGACGCCGACGATGCCCGTCGGTTGGTAGAGCGCTCCATTCGTGCGCTTGAGCTCGATACAAAGCGTTTCCCGGCACGTGCGGTGATGGCCAAGATCAGCTCTGCGAAGGCTGACCTTATTACTCCTCGTGAGATGGCTTTGGATGCTCATGGAGCATACGATCGCTTGGTTGCCACTGTGTATGAAGCCTATGAAGCAGCGCTGATCGCTAACAACGCAGTGGATTTCGACAACCTCGTTAACTCAGTAGTCACTGGACTCCGTGAGCACGCTGGAGTTCGTGAGTACTATCAGCGTCGGTTCCGGTATCTACTGGTAGATGAGTATCAGGACACCAACCGGGCCCAAAATGAACTAATAGGCCTGTTGGCTGAGCCCGAGAACAATATATTTGTTGTGGGCGACTCCGATCAGTCGATCTACGGGTTCCGTGGAGCAGATCTTGGCAACATCATCGGCTTTGCAAATAGGCTCCCCACCACCCGGACGATTGCACTCGAACAGAATTATCGCTCCACTAACGCTATTCTTGAGCTCGCCAACACCTTGATCACGCGTAACGCCGTCCGACACGATAAGACGCTATGGTCGGAGCTCGGCCAAGGTGTGTCCCCACTCTACTTCAAGGCCCAGGACGACCGTCAAGAGGCGGAGTTCGTCGTCTCTCAGGCTCTGACCGTTTTGAGCGATGGCTACTCTCTTCGTGATGTTGCCGTCATCTATCGCACCAATGCCCAGAGCCGGGTTCTCGAGGAGGAGCTCTCCAAGGCTGGCGTTCCCTATCGGGTGGTAGGCGGAGTTCGCTTCTATGATCGTCGGGAGATACGTGACATGCTCGCATATCTCCGGATTCTTGTGAATCCAGATGACGACGTAGCACTTTCCCGGGTGATCAACACACCGCATCGCGGTATCGGTGCCGGTACGCAGGAGCAACTGGCGAGCGCGGCTCGCACACGCAACGTCTCAATGTTGCACGCGCTTGAACTGTTCTCCACTGAAGAGCTCGGACTTTCTTCGAGAGCGGCAAAGGCGCTTACTCATTTTGTCGAGATGATTGACTATCTGCGCGAACTGGTCCACGAGGAGGCTCCTGCCCCGGTAGTGCTGGACGAGGTGATGACTAGGACCGAGTATCTGGAGATGATCAATGAGGAGGATCCACTTACCGCAGAGGGTCGATTAGAAAACCTGGCTGAGTTGCGACGAGTAGCTGCAGAGGCCGACTCGTTGGAGGCGTTTCTTGAGCAGACGGCACTGTTTAGCGCCATCGACGCTGAACTCGATGACTCGAGCATGACCTTGATGACTGTGCACATGGCTAAAGGGCTTGAATTCCCAATCGTTTTTGTCGTGGGTCTCGAGGAGGGCATTTTCCCTCATATGAGATCGCTCACTACACCTGCCGAGATCGAGGAGGAGCGTAGATTGCTCTATGTTGCTGTCACTCGTGCTAAGCAGCGACTCTTGCTCTCCTCGGCACGTCGACGGAGCTTCCAGGGAAATGTCATCTACAACCCTGAGAGTCGGTTCATAGGTGACTTGCCAGAGGGAGTCTATCGCCGCCAGGAGTCACTCGATTATCAGCCGATGCCCGAGCATGAGAGCACTAAGAAAAGGGCGAATGAGCCCGCGCCCTATCGTGTAGGTGACAGGGTATTCCATACGCGTTACGGTGAGGGTGAGGTGCGAGCCATTCGTGAACGCTCAGTCGATCGCGAGGTGGTGGTCTACTTTGACGCTGCTGGCGAGCGTGTCTTCTTTGGATCTATGACCAAACTCAAACTGGTCTAACGCCGGAGCATATGTAGCACCGGATGATCTCGTGAGCGCGAGAACAGTCGTCACCCAATGTTATCGATGGAGGCGATAGCGCTTGGCTCAAGTCAGGGATCGCGATCCACGGCGAGCAAGGTTCAAGGCTCCTTCAAAGAGAGGATGATGGTTTGTCGCTATCGAGTCTTTATCTAGATAAGACTGCTTTACTCGTGTGTAAAGGGTATGCCTGCTGGATGAAACAGACCGCCGAGGCTAGCTAGTTGTGGTTACCGCGAAGGAGCTAGCGAGTTGGTCGAGACCGAC
>DAHZQE010000276.1:0-3922 GCA_027409005.1 Ferrimicrobium sp.
CGGCGCACCTTCACCGCTCCAGTTTGGGGGTCCACGTCGACAACACAGATATACGCCCCAAAAGGATAGGTCAGATTGGGTGGGTTGTAGACAACAGAGGCATCCAAGTGCCCCTCCACACCCTCAGGCAACTCCAGAGAACTGTGGGCGGCCATGGCTATCTCTGCAATCGTCTTGCCTTGAGATGGGTCACCCTTGACGTGCCACCGTCCGTGCTCCCACTCCAAATCCTCGACCGAGCACTCAAGCGCAGCAGCAGCAATCACTCGCGCCTTATCCTTGATGCGTTGTGCCGCCACCGCCGCCGCCGCTCCTGATACGGGAGTAGAACGAGAGCCATAGGTTCCTAACCCAAATGGAGTGTTGTCGGTGTCACCATGCACCACCTCGATGTCCTCTGGCGGCAGTCCTATCACATGAGACACGATCTGGGCGAACGTCGTCTCGTGGCCCTGTCCCTGTGTCTGTACACTGAGCCGAAGCTGTGCCTTCCCAGTCGGGTGCACACGGAGCTCGCATCCGTCGGCCATTCCGAGACCCAGGATGTCCATGTGCTTCCTTGGGCCAGCGCCGACCCCTTCGGTGAAGAACGACAGACCGATGCCCATGAGAGGAGTTGAAGGATCTGTCCCCGGCTCTGTAGCCCGAGCTCGTCTGGCCGCCTGTTCAGCTCTGAGATCCTCATAACCCGCTATCCGCATCGCCTCTTTGAGCGCTCGCGGGTAGTCGCCAGAGTCGTACTCCCAACCAGTCGGCGACATATAGGGAAATTGCTCGGGCCTTAAGAGGTTCTTCATTCGCAACTCGGCCGGATCCATCTGCAACTCATAGGCCAGACAGGTCACCATACGCTCCACCAAGTACACAGCCTCTGTGATCCGAAACGAGCATGCATAGGCCACGCCGCCGAGTGCCTTATTGGTATAGACCGCAGTGACCTTGCAATGTGCGGCCGGATAGTCGTAGGAGCCGGTGAAAATGTGAAAGAATCCTGCTGGGAACTTTGTGGGCTGTGCAACTCCATTGAAGGCACCATGGTCAGCCAACACGTGAACCCTGAGCCCCAGAATCTTTCCTTCCTTCGTGGCGGCGATCTCCCCATGCATGTGATAGTCGCGGGCGAAAGAGGTCGACATCAGGTTCTCAGAGCGATCCTCCATCCACTTGACAGGTGCGCCAGTGACGATGGATCCCACGATCGAGAGGACATATCCAGGATAGATGCCGACCTTGTTCCCAAACCCTCCTCCAATATCGGGCGATATCACCTGTATCTTCTGCTCGGGCAGCCCCGCTACCAATGCGTAGATAGTCCGGTGCGCGTGCGGTGCCTGTGTGGTAGTCCACATCGTCAACTTGCCGGTGACCTTGTCCAAAGAGGCAACAGACCCGCAGGTCTCCATTGGGGCAGGATGAACGCGAGGGTAGATCATATCCTCGGAAACGACGACCTCTGCATTAGAAAATACCTCATCACAAGCGGTGGCATCCCCCGCCTCCCAGTCGTAAATTTTGTTATCGGACCTACCTTCAAGGTCATCTCGAATAATTGGTGCATCTGGATCGAGAGCGTGCTTGGCGTCGACTACTGCCGGAAGTGGTTCATAATCCACCTCAATGAGTTCAAGCGCATCGCGAGCCGAATACTCGTCCTCGGCCACCACATAGGCGACCTCTTGACCCTGAAATCGGACCTTATCCGTCGCCAACACCGCCACTACGTCACCCGAGAGCGTCGGTATCCATGCGAGCTTGAGATCTTCGAGCATTTTGCCGGTGACCACTGCCTTGACCTTCGGATGAGCCTCTGCAGCGCTAGTGTCGATCGAGACGATACGTGCATGCGCGTAGGGGCTCCGAAGAATTGCGCTGTGCAACATACCGGGCAAGTTAACGTCATCGACATAGTGCCCCTGGCCGCGCACAAAACGCGCGTCTTCTTTTCGAAGCATACGCCCAAATCCAAGTGGGTTCCCCTCCGGACTGAGCGATGTATCCTGAGTGGGTGTTTGGGTCACGGTCACGCGATGGCTCCTTCCTGTGCGGTCTGATGAGCCGCTGCCCACCGGATAGCACGGACAATATTTTCATAACCAGTACACCGACAAAGATTCCCGGAGATCGCCTCCCGAATCGTAGCCTCGTCGGGATCTGGATTGCGATCGAGTAGGGCTCTCGCGGCCATCATCATTCCAGGAGTACAAAATCCACACTGGAGCCCATGCTCTTCAATGAAGCCTTGTTGAACCGGGTCGAGAACGCCGCCCGACTCCAGGCCTTCAATAGTTTTGACCTCATGGCCATCGGCCATAGCGGCCAGCGTGGTGCAACTCTTCACCGGCACGCCGTCAAGCCAAACGGTGCACGCCCCACAGTTTGAGGTATCACAACCCCAGTGTGTGCCGGTGAGTTCAAGAGTCGATCGAAGAAAATGAACCAAGAGAAGCCTCGGCTCGATCTCTGACGAGTACTCCTGACCGTTGACCCTTATAGCAACCCGCATCAGCTCATATCCCCTTTTGCTCGAGCAATAGACTTGGTCAAGGCTCGTCCGACTAACACCGCCACAAGATGGCGTTTGTAGTCAACCGGACCTCGTTGGTCCGCCGAGGGGTTGCAGAGTTCACCACATCTCCTTGCAGCTGTCTCCACTACCGACTCCGAACCATCACTTCCCCTAAGGATCTCTTCTGCCTCACTACAAGTGAACTGCTCCGCGCCGACGGCCGTGATCCCTATGCCGACATCAACCACCAAGTCACCCTCGAGCTGGACAAAAGCCCCAGCCGCCGCGATTGACCAGTCACCAGCTCTGCGCTCCACCTTCTGGTAACAGCTACCGGAGCCTGGGCGTAATGGCACCCTTACCTCTGTGAGAATCTCTGCATCACGAACCTCAGTCTGGTACGGGCCGACGTGGAACCCTCGCGCGTCGACCGTGCGCGTCTGGGTCGCCGAACGGATCATCACCCTGCCTCGCAACGCCGCAAATACCGCAGACAGATCCTCGGAAGGGTCGGCCTGACAAAGGGAACCGCCCACCGTTCCTCGATTGCGAACCAATGGATCCGCAATAACACGCTCGGCCTCGGCGAATATGTGATAGTGCTGTGCTAGCAGCGGAGATTCCAGCACCGTCGCATGCCGGGTCATAGCGCCGATAGCCAGCTCGTCGCCCTCCACACGAATGTAGTCCAGCTCTCTGAGTTCATTGATGTCGATCACCACGTCTGGACGAGCGAGGCGCAGTTTCATCATCGGCAAGAGGCTGTGACCCCCAGCGATCAGACGTGCCTCCGGACCTTCTCACTTTATAGGTGGATTGCATAAGGTTTACCACTCCAATTCCACTAACATCGAGTCGTTTGTTCAACATAAGGCGATTTGTGTTGGCATTGGCAGTGGTATACGTTGATCCTGTCTACACCAGCCAGCAACGCTCTGGTTGTAGACATGTAGATATGCGAAACTGCTTTAATCAGGCTACTTTTGTTTGTACTAACAGTGGGCTGTCACCGTCAGCCGACAGGGACGCAGCTATCAACATCGCCAAGCGCTGTCGCAGTAGCTGGGTAGTGAGTCGCGCCGCGTTATCGAACACGACGCAGGAGATGCCACATGAACCCAAATATAGGTAGCTATCGTTGCCTCGTTTAGACGAGTTCAAGCAGTGTGTCTCCTCTTATGATTTGAAAGCTGCTGCTTCAAAGCCGATAAATTGACTACTTCAACACTGGCGCCCACTCATGATTATCAATACGAAAAAGCAGCAGAAGACTACCTTCATTTTCTAAAGTATCTCCCTCGCTTGCCTATCAAAATAGAGTCACTTCTTTCGGATAACTATCGCAAACCGGTGGATAGACACCAGATGGATATGAATTCGGGAAGAGCTTCGAAAGGTGGGTTGACACGCTCAGGT
>DAHZQE010000279.1:0-4820 GCA_027409005.1 Ferrimicrobium sp.
GAAACCCTCGCAGGTTGGCAAAGCATCCGCAATAGCCTGTTGTTGTGCAACCGGGAATAGACGATCAGAGGAGATCCCTATAACCGTTACCTTTGCCTTCACTCGACTGAGCGCGTCGCGATAACCACCTCGTCCCCGCCCAACGTCGTGGTGGTTCATAGCCTCCGAGAGCCGAATATAGGAGTTGGCATCGAAGCGCTGCACCAACTTCTTCCCATGATGAGATAGATAAGATTCAACTGCGAAAGAGTCATCCTCGGTGGCGGAGTCCAGCTCAGCCTCCGGATATGGTTCCGTTTGGCGACTACGTCCAAATCGGTCATCGAGCTCGCCTGGGCTGCGGTAGCTGAGGTGCGCGAGTTCTCTGGCCAGACGCAACCCGTGAGCTGGGACAACGCCATAGCGGTAGTAATCTCCACCACAAAAGTTCGGGTCACTCTTGATCATACGGATCTGCAACGACGAGAGTGCGATCTGCTCAGCACTGGCTGCAGCGCCAACGGCAAGCACAACCGCGCGCTCGGCAGCCTCCGGGTAGCTGACCAGCCATTCAAGGACCCGCATTCCTCCCA
Organism: Ferrimicrobium sp.; assembly: GCA_027409005.1. Taxonomy (GTDB): domain Bacteria; phylum Actinomycetota; class Acidimicrobiia; order Acidimicrobiales; family Acidimicrobiaceae; genus Ferrimicrobium. The sequence continues at coordinate 573 of DAHZQE010000279.1, forward strand.
TTGATCCGCCAACGATGGCTGCAAACCGCTCGATGCCAAGCCGTTGTGCTAGTGCGAACTCCACCGCCACCTGATCACGGACGGTGATAGCCGGAAAACGCGACCCATATACCTCTCCGTCCGGCGCTATCGAAGAAGGACCAGTCGTCCCCTGACAGCCACCGAGAACGTTAGGACAGAGCACGAAATACCTATTGGTATCGATCGCCAGTCCTGGTCCAATCAGCCCGTTCCACCAGCCTGGCGTGGGGTGTCCATCCTCGGCATCCCCAACTGCGTGTGAATCCCCAGTCAGGGCATGCAGAATGAGCACGGCGTTGGATCGATCTGCGTTCAGTGTGCCCCAGGTCTCAAAGGCGACGTCGATGGGCCCAATCGCAGAGCCCATCTCGGTCGTGAAGCTGTCGAAGACGCGCGCAAACTGACGGTGTCCAACAAATAGACCAGCACGCCAAGCTGCGGTGGTCACAGCCTCAACTCTCTTTTGCAGCACGGAAACCAGCCTCCAAGTCAGCCAAGATATCATCAATGGTCTCAAGCCCAATCGAGAGACGGACAAGGTCAGCGCTAACACCAGTAGCGAGACGCTCCGCCTCGGTCAACTGCGAATGGGTTGTCGATGCAGGATGGATAGCCAAACTACGGACATCACCGACGTTCGCAAGATGACTAAAGAGCTCGAGTCCCTCAATAAAGCGCTGACCAGCAGCCTCAGAACCCTTGATCCCAAAACCAATGATCGCTCCCGCTCCGCGAGGTAGGTAGCGCTGCTGACGCTCATGCCATGGGCTCGACTTTAAACCTGCATACGAAACCCAGGCAACCTCATCTCGACTCTCAAGCCACTCTGCCACCGCAAGCGCGTTTGATACATGGCGCTCCATTCTCAGGCTCAAGGTCTCTAGCCCCAAGAGAAACTGGAAGGCGTTGAATGGCGATACCGAGGCTCCTATATCACGCATGTACTGCAGACGTGCCTTGAGAATGTAGCGCGCCGGCCAAAGTGCCTCCGGAAGCTCAGAGTAGATCAGGCCATGGTAACTCTCGTCGGGTTCGGTAAAGTTAGTGAATCGACCCGAATTTTCGTAGTCGAAGGTGCCCCCGTCCACAATCACTCCGCCGAGAGACGTTCCGTGGCCGCCAATGAACTTGGTCGCAGAATGTACAACGATATCCGCGCCATAACGCAAGGGCTGCGCTAGGAACGGAGTTGCAAGGGTGTTATCTACAACCAGCGGAATCCCATGGTCATGAGCCACGCTTGAGATCCCGGCGAAGTCAATAATATCTCCCTTGGGATTGCCAATCGTCTCTGCATAGAAGGCACGAGTCTCAGGGCGAATTGCAGACTCCCACTCTCCCAGATCATCAGGATTGGCGATGAAGGTCGTTTGAATCCCGAGCTTGGCGAGCGTGTAGTGCAACAGGTTATAGCTGCCACCATATAGCGACGAGGAGGCAACGATATGCCCACCTCCTTCGGCTAGGTTCACCAACGCCAGCGTCTCGGCTGCCTGTCCACTTGCAGTGGCGAGCGCTCCTACCCCACCCTCGAGGGCGGCGATCCGGTCTTCAAAAACAGCCTGGGTTGGGTTCCCAAGACGTGTATAGATATTTCCAAGCTCCTCGAGTCCAAAGAGTGCAGCTGCGTGCTTCGTATCGCGAAAGACGTAGCTTGAGGTCTGGTAGATAGGAACGGCGCGCGCTCCCGTGGTAGGGTCGGCGACTGCACCGGCGTGAATCTGTTGTGTCTCAAATCCCCATTGGGACATGGCGGTAATCTCCTTTTAGCGAACAGATCGACCTTGCGATCCTGGTTTCTGTAACTTGACGACGAAAACGTCTAATGCATTGAAATATCGAGTGGTTCCGGCCTGGAGTCACCGCACCGGAACGCTGCAAACCGACAAGAGCTTCAACCCTGGCACTCAATCCTGACTTGCGAACCTCAGTCGGTGCAAGCCTCACAAGATCGAGGGTTATTCAGTATCGAAGCTAAGCTCGGACCATCGAGCACATATCTCCGGGTTCGCGGCGACCGCCTCGCATCTCACGACCACAGGTGCGCCTGGAGCTGGGAGTTCGGGTCTTTCTAGTCAAGGCTCCGCTTATAGAGCACGCGACAAGCTCGTATCCAGGGAGCGGCGCACGAGTCGAAATAACGTTCCTCGACCGCTGATACAAACCCACCGTTCGACCAGTGTCGCTATCAGTAACGTTGTATTTGCCGTTATAACATTGCACTACGCGCCTCCCAAAGTCAATGGGAAACCGAGCTACTAAGCAAAGGCTTCCCGCCTTGCCGATCAACGAGACCGACCAGCTCTTCCTCCGGTAGCACCGTCTTGCGGGAGCGGTTGCCATTCTGTCATGCCGGAGGGCTTAAGACAGAATTCTTGAGCTACAAACAGAATATCGACCATTCGCAAAGATCCTGTAGCGCAACGGAAAATTTATAGCAAAACCAGTCCAATCAGCGCTTCAGCTGCGAAACTAGCTGACCCACAAGTCTTGCTATCGAAGTGATACACACTACATCCACTCGTCGTGGTGCGCCCTTGTAAGCCTCTATGCATGACCGTGGTCGACCCTAGAGCCGACCTCTTCTCTTCGAACATTATCTTCGAACATGGTCAGCCGGTATCTCTTGCCCTCCAATGCCTGGTCTCGACGGACGAGTGAAACTACACAGGATCAGGCACGCACTCAACGAGGCGCCGATACAAGAGCGGGTGTGGGACGGAAAAGGTCGATCGGCAATTATGTTCTTGGCCTCATACTCCGCTCCCACGATCGCTGCTAGGCCTTGGATGCATCTCGCGCCAAGACGAATCGATCCATGGCGTTGGCGAATCCTTCCTCTGAGTTTGAAGTCGTGACCTGATCGGCAGCATGTTGGACCTCTGGTTCAGCGTTACCCATCGCGATCGCCAATCCGGACTTGGTGAACATCTCCACATCATTTGGCATGTCACCAATGGTGGCAATTTGATCGGTATTGAGCTCGTAACATTTAGCCAGATAACTCACCACAGCTCCCTTGTTGGCGAGTGGGTGGGTGATATCGAGATAATAGGGTTGCGAAGCCTCAGCTGTTACCTTATCGCCGAAGGCCTCACGGATCTCGTTGGTCATCTTCGTGATGAGGCTGTGATCGTCGCTGACACCGACTACCTTGACAATCGAACCTGACGGTCTATGTTTGTGGTTCATAACTTCAGGCTCAAACTTCACAGTAGCTGACTCTCTATCCACATGAATGCCATCACGATCTGGAACGTACCATTCCGACCCGGCGTAGAACCAGGTATCGAGCTTCGCTCTGCCAAGGCTATCTACAATCTCTCCCAATACTTGATCGTCAAGGACATGTTGAACCAACGTTTCGAAGGTCGGCGAGACAATCTGACCGCCGTTGAAGGCCGCGAAAGGCAGGGTGATATCTAAAGGCTCGATAAACATCTCCATCCCACGAGGCGGTCGCCCACTGGTAAGCGAGAAGAGGATCTGTGCTTCATGGAGTCGCCTAACCGCCTTCTTGGCTCTGGCGGTGAGTACTTTGTCGTTGGTTACAAGCGTTCCGTCAACATCTGCGAGCACCAAACGAATCGAACTAGTCTCTGTCATATTCACTCCAATCCGCCAATCTGTCGATGGATCATCAGCCCCACGATGCCAACGCGCCAGCCCAAACGCGACGCTAGAGCCGAAACAGCGGGGTGCATATCGCCGGTGCTTCGCAAGTTCGTCACACCACACTCACGCCGGCCTATTTCGGCTCAAACGGTAACTGCCTCGCGAACAGCCGAACTCTTCCTGCATAAACCGAGTAGCTGGTGTAGTGTAGCCGGTGGATCTCGATTGCATTAGCACCTCCACGCCACCCTCGCCGACCTAAGCCCTCGCGCACTCAGGTCGACCACCTCACGCCCAGGCAGCAGCAAGGCTTCCCAAATCAGCTCGGAGGCTATAGCTTGACCCGGGGCGAGTTCCTAGCAATCGCGGTCAAATAGGCTAAGCCATTGGACTTATTCATCAGGTACCCCGACTGGCTCGCAACCTCGTAATGGTAACGTTTTCCAACGACGGAGGAATGGAGTGGAGGAGCAAACAACAGTTGACGCTTTTCTATCCAATGTGCGATACTTGGTCGTGATGGCTAAACAGCATTGGCGAGTTCGCAAAACGGATTGGGCGTAGCCCGAGTACGGCACGGCGCTGGGAACAAGAGGGCAAAATCACACCTAA
>DAHZQE010000282.1:0-5576 GCA_027409005.1 Ferrimicrobium sp.
GTGATGGTGCGGCCCAGGTTCATGCCATGGCTTGCTGGTGCCAGCATCTGTGATCGTGGCTGTGATTGTTGCTGCGGTGATGCATTGCTCTGCCACGAAAACGTCGGTGTCTGTGAGGCTTGGGAACTTGGCGTCCTCCCAGCGCTCTGCCTCGCAGCAGCATGAGAAGGCACCCCCCAATCATTCATCAGATCACCATCTCCAGCCACTGCCGGCTTTCGTCCAGTAACTAACGTCTCAAAGTCCGTCTCTTCGCCATCTCCTAACCCATTGACCGCACCTGGGCCCGAGCCGGCCGCGCTCGCCACCCTTCTCCCGGCCCCGCCCGCGGCAACGCTTCCACTTGCTCCCAGCTCTCCCAGCTTCCTCGTCTGCTCTCTCTCGATCCTGCCACCAAGACTTTTGATCAGAGTCATAAAAGCTTGAAATTGCTGCAGATTCAGCAGCGGACCCAGTGACATCGCCCACAAAGTCGGTAGGACATCCATTGCCAAGAACTCCGCATCAGCCACTTCACCCACCTGCCTGAACACCTTCAGTGCCGTCATCATGACACCTGGCTCCTTCGTCTTAATGCCTTTTAGCAACGGAACGACTTTTTCCTGCACTGTGAACTTATCGAGGATGGCCGAAGAAGTCGCAGATGTCTTCTTCTTGCCATCCGGGGTACCGAGGCCGTTCAGATCATCAATCTGCCCATCTAAAGACGGAGCAGTCCCGCCGATCAAAGTGTAGAAAGCCTCCAGACCTCTGATCTTAATTGCAAGACTGTTCGTCTTCGCAAAGCCCGCTGCAATAACGGGGAATAAGTCCCCTTTAATTGTACTAAAATCCAGTACCGGCAGCACATACGGCAGCGTTCCCAGCGCGGCATCCACAATTCCATGCGTCGGACTCTCCAACGCCAACAGCAAAATCGGGAGCATGTCTTCTCTAAAGACCTTTCCATCACAGTTGCTCGCTGCGACCTCTAAATTCTCAAGCAATACCATCAGCCCCGCCTCCTTCGCGGGATCCCGCTCCGCTGAGCGTTGCGCCAGGAAGACTTCGCGAAAGCGGGGAGCGACTGTGTTGCTGAATGCGCGTTTGCCGGTGGGCAACACCTTGACCATGGCGAAGATGTTGGTCATGATGCTAGCTATCAGTTCTTTGTCTTTCATCTCCTCTAACAGCGCAGGGAGGACTTTTTTCTCAAGGACAGATTTGGGGAATTGTGGCATGATTCTTGGTAGGCCGCGGAGGAAAGCGGACTTTTCTGCAGGTGTCTTGGCAGGTAAAGCGTCCAGGAAGCGGATAGTAGAGACGAGGATATTGTCGAAGTAGGGTTGTTCTTGAAATTCTCGCGCGGAGAGCCGTTGTGCTGGTCGGCGGGTGATGAGGCGAGGAAGGAGCTCGGAGGCCAGTCGGGGTGGTAAGGGCTGTGCTCTGGGCACGAGAAAATTGTTGTTTTGGGTGGGTATCGAAGAGGAAGAGTTGAAGAGGCGCTTATAGCTCGAGAGGCTGCCACCGGTGCTTAAAGGACTCGTGTGCGGCGAGTTGTAGAGTGCGATAATGACCAGACCAAGCGAAAACATATCCGCTGCTGGTGCGAGGGAGTTGTCTAGGACAAAATCAGGAGAAGTGTAATCCAGATTCATCTGCACGCTCTTGGGTAACCTAGGATCCAGATTCAACACCTCACTCAACGAGATCGGCACCATGCTGCTCGCCCCCGCCGCACTGTCATGAGGCCCACAGTATGCCAGCCCCGAGATCTTCCAGTCACCTTTGGCATTCACCATCACAGCCTCTGGGGTCAGATTTCCATGTACCAGTCCTGCGCTCTCATGCAGAAATTCCAATCCCTTGCCCAACTGCAAAAGCCCCTTCTGAATCTCCAGTTCATCGATCTCCAGCTCCCTCCTCTTCCTCGTCCCATCTGCTTCCTCAACCACATACCTTGAACCCCTCCCAGCAACTCCACCATGCCGTTCCTGCTCATCTTTCTCCGCTAACAGACTCGCAAGACTAGCCGTCACGGCTTCCGTGACAAACATAAGCCCTCCATTTCTCGTTTCCTCTACCGGTTCCTGGAGTTCCAAAATACACGGATGTCGTAGCCTTGCCAATGCAGAAGCTTCCCGCTTCAATCTCTCGATGACTTCTTCATGTGCGCGTTTCAAGCTAGAAGACCCGCCGCGACTGGAACTCGAGAGGCTTCCACCAGAAGGCGTCAAGGACTTTGGGTCAAAGACGAAGACTGAAGCGGGTTTGGAGGTGGTTTTGCGCTTGGCATCGAAGATCTTCCAGGGTCCAGCGGAGGAAGTCGGTTGAGGGGAGAGGGTATATGAGGACGTGATGTTGGAGGTGAAGGAGGAGAGGGCTTTGGAGAACATGGCGAGTGGTTCTTGGCCGCCAGGCGGTGCTGGCGCAAAGGGTTGAGGTCTATGGGCATGTCATGCTGGCCAGGTTATGTGGGAGCCTGGTCTGGATGGCTGTTCGCAATACTGTGAGATTTCGGGAGGTCGATTTTCGCGTCCACGGTCGTTACCCCTGCTCTGATGTCGTCCGCGCCTTCCGAACTCAGCGATGATGCAGAACTCAAAGTGAAGTTCCCGACATGGCAGTAGCAGTGAGCTCAACGACGTCGTGGACCCCCGAGCTCCGCAGCCTTGGCAGCTGATAAGATTGGTCACATGTCACATACAGGCCACAGTGGAGCACCAAGATCGGCTTGGATTTGGCATTGGAGACAGCGATATCGGGTGTTTAACATCCGAGTCACTGCCCGCGGAACGCCCCTTCTACATACATCATCTCCACCACATATCCACAATAGATATCCCCTCCGTCGTCCGGTACGCCCTTTTCGGCATCACGATCGCCAACATGGCCATGCCACTTCGCTCTCTCCTCCCTCGCGCCCCTTCCCGCCATCTTATCCAACAGCGACCAAATCTCCGCCCGCAATGGCTATTACCACAGTCGCAGCATCGGCGGGGCTATGCCGCCCCCCTCAAGGCTCCAGATGCCGATGACTCCAAACTCAAACAACTAGATCCTTCTGCCCTCGAGATCCAGCACACCACTACCCCCAAATCGACCCTCCCACACGAACAACTAATCTTCGGCCGCAACTTCACCGACCACATGCTCAGCATCGAATGGACTGCCTCGTCCGGCTGGCTCCCGCCGCGCATAACACCGTACCAGAACCTCTCACTTGACCCAGCCACCTGTGCTCTACACTATGCCTTCGAGGCGTTCGAAGGCATGAAAGCGTACAAAGACCGGGAAGGCAATGTCCGATTATTCCGACCGGACAAGAACATGGAGCGCATGAATAAATCCGTCGCTCGCATCGCCCTCCCGACCTTCGACGGAAGCAAAATGATCGATCTGATCAAGCAATTCTGCCGCTTAGAAGAACGCTTCATCCCCTCCGCCCGCGGCTACTCGCTCTACATCCGGCCCAACATGATCGGCACCCAACGCACTCTCGGCGTTGGACCTCCTGGTTCTGCCCTACTTTACGTGATTGCCTCACCCGTCGGACCTTATTACCCTACAGGTTTCAAGGCTATCTCGCTAGAAGCCACTACGTACGCTGTTCGGGCTTGGCCAGGAGGAGTCGGAGCGAGCAAGCTCGGAGCAAACTACGCACCGTGCATTGTCCCGCAGATGCAGGCAGCCCGACGAGGGTTCCAGCAGAATCTGTGGTTATTTGAGGAGGCGGGCGAGGATTGGGTGACTGAGGTTGGGACTATGAACTTGTTTGCTGCGATCAAGGGACGGGACGGGACGCCGGAGCTGCTGACTGCACCCTTGGATGGCACAATCCTGGAAGGCGTGGTGCGGGACAGCATACTCGCGCTCGCACGGGAAAGATTGGTGCCTGAGGGATGGAAGGTGTCTGAGCGAAGATTCCACATGCGGGAAGTGGAGGAGGCAGCGAAAGAGGGGAGGCTGATGGAGGTCTTCGGCTCGGGGACCGCGGCTGTGGTGTCACCTGTACGATCAATAGGATATCAGGGCCGGCTGATCGAGTGTGGTTTACCAGCCGATAAGGAAGTTGGGCCCGTGACGCAGAGGATGAAGGATTGGATCGAAGGCATACAGTATGGTGAGGAGCAGCATCCGTGGAGCGTAAAAGTATAGTATGAGGGGAGGAGCTGCGTTTATGTAAGATTTGATGGTCAGCGAACGCGCTTGGCAGCTTCCGCGAGGCTGGCAGCCACTCAGGACCCCCCGTAATCGCAACCTTAGATATACTCTCTCTCGGCGAAACTCTTGATCATGCCCTCCGGACTGGCCTCATACTCGACCAGCTTCACACTGTCGCCCTCCAGGAAGGTATTGGCCTGCACGAACACCTTCCTCGGCTTCGCCTGCCTCAACACCTCCGGCCTGACTTGCTTTTCGAAAAATTCATCCACCCTCGTATAACTCTCATATAATTTCCTTCCCTCCTCTAGATCTGCCGTGGCCTTGTATACCTGAAGCTTCTGCAGGAATTTGTTGACAGCCGGACGGCCATGGGATTCGATCTTATGCCGATCCATATGGATTTTGAGATCTGAGAGGTCGTGCTTCGTGTAATGAAGTTTGCAGAACTCTGGCCCGGCGGAGAGGAAGACTTGCAGGATGGCGAAGCGAGCTTGCATGTGCGCTTGGCCCCATTTACCGTCGGCCCAATACCTGGTGATGCAATGTCAGCGGAGCTCGAGGCCTTGTCACACGGCGGAGATATCTTACTGCAGCGCCGCCAACCCCGCCCTCGCCATTTGCAAGTAGCAGACATACATCACGTCTCCGGCGACCCCATTGATATCTTCGCTGCCGTTACCGAATCCGAAGATCTTGAGGATGCCATAGTCCGGGCAGAGACTCATCGCCACGCTCTCAGCCCGACACTCCTCATAACTTGGTCCCATGCCTCCAAACACGCTTCCCCAGGTCTCACCCGGCTTATACCAGGTCTTCACTTTCTCTCCAGTGATCGGGTTGACAGGTGGATTCTTCTCATCGAAATTGAATTTCCCGGGCTCGACTTCTTGAAGTAGTTTGCCACAGCCATGGCCCAGCAGTTCATGCAAGCCGACTTGCACTTCGAAGGAGGGGTCGCGGTATTTGGCGTAGAGATCTTGTTCGGAGGAGCGGATGAAAGGGGTAGGTTCGTTGGGGACAGGTGCCGCCATGACGTTGCCGAGGGAGACGTTCTTGAAGCCTTCCGTTTGTCGGATGTCGTCGTAGTTGGGTATGTTGATCCCTGCTGGGATACCTGGGAGGCTTGGATCAGCATCGTTGCCCGGGAAAGAGGTTCATGATCAAGTGGTATCATCTTCGAGACAATACGCCTTACTTACCACTCCCGGCGAATGTCAAGACCTCTAGACTCGTGAAGTCAGGGGCGAGGAACTTGTCCTTCTCGAACTCGGGCCCCCAAGGCAATTTTGGGATTTGGTCGGGTATGAGGCCAGTCCGGAGGGCATGATCAAGAGTTTCGCCGAGAGAGAGTATATCTAAGGTTGCGATTACGGGGGGTCCTGAGTGGCTGCCAGCCTCGCGGAAGCTGCCAAGCGCGTTCGCTGACCATC
>DAHZQE010000284.1:0-4103 GCA_027409005.1 Ferrimicrobium sp.
AGTTGAATTCGGAGACCGAGAGACAGCCGATCGCCTGATGAACGAGGCGCGCAAGTTGTTGTCTTGCACGTCGCTGGGCGATCGCGGTGTCCGGATCCCATGCGGCAAAGTACTCCTCGGGTGTGATGTTGTGGTAATAGAGCAGTGTTTGTCCTTGCCCAAGTATGGAGGGTGCAAGTGAGGAGAAGTTTGCATAATGATAGATGAGGACATCGTCAGGTTGAAGTTCCATATCCTGGACCGGTGTAGCCGAGTCGGCGACTGAGCGCTGCATATCCTCGACGAAGATGCGAGTCTCTGGATAGAGGGCACTGAGGCGTAGTTGTAGTTCGCGTGCACAGTTCCCAACGGCGTCATGGGGCAGGAGCACTGGGACAAACTGATGGACGGTCATGGCCGGCCGATCATCTGTTCAAAGAGGGTTTGATAGCGAAGCTTGAGTGTCTCTGGTTCGAAGATCCGAAGCTGCGCTCGACCACGTTCGATTAGCTCAGTTCTCAGTATTGTGTCCTGCTCGAGCAGGTGTGCAGCCGTAGCAAAGGCGAGTGGATCCTCTTCATCTAGCAACCAGCCGGCATTGCCGACGGTCTCACCGATCGCAGAGGTGGCCAGTGCCAGCACGGGAATACCAAAGGCAAAGGCCTCAATGAAAGGGAAGCCAAAACCTTCGTGAAGCGAGGCGCAGGTGAAGATACTCGCGTGTTGGTATTCGTTGGCGAGCGCCGTTGGACTTAGGCCTGAGAGCAGACGGACGCTATCATCTAGAGCATGAGCGGCGATCTTTGCCTTTATCGCACGCAAGTAGCTGTCAGATGCGGTTGAACCCACCAGCGTGAGCGTAGCCCTAGGGTCGAAGAGCGCGCGGTAGAGGGCAAAGGCCTCTATCAGCCAGAGTTGATGCTTGTTGGGGAAGACTCGTCCTACAAACAGCCAGTTCGAAGAGGGTGTTGAGATGTGGGTCATCGGCTGTGGAAGCTCGAGCAGTGGTGGGGCTACAAGCGGATGGAGAAAGCCAAGTCCGAACAGGTCAATTGCGTTGTAGCGTGAGACCGTGAACGCCAACTGCGTGGTGCGAGCCAGCCCACCGATCTCGCGCCTGGCCTGCCACAGTATCCGTGCAATCGTTGGTTCGAACGGTTTGGCCAGTTCATGCGGGGTGACATTGTGGTAGTTGAGCAGCACGCGAGGTCGATCACGGAGCCAGTCGGCTATGCGTGAATTCGTGCTCGCCTGATAGAGGTACCAAGCTCCTCTTGGAGGTCTACGACGGAGGTTGTGAAAGGGTTGGGCGATCTCTGCCAACGAAGCATCGAATTCATCGGCGTAGATAGCGGTCTCGTAACCTAACTCGCGAAGCAGACTATCGAGTCGGCGAGCATGGGTCCCGATGGCATCGTAGGTCGAAAAAGAGGGAATGAGCTGCAAGATTGCAGTCAACGTTGGAGCCTTGTGACGGCGGTATCGACGTCGATGGTCTCCGTGCTAGAGCTGAAGCCAGCCTCGTCGGCTAGTATCGCCCATGCGGCTACGCTGATCGGCTCCCCACGAATGGCTGCCGTCGCACTGAGCTCGGGAGACGAAGCCAACGCTGATGGTTCGTGGTGGATCAGAACGGCGACGCCATCTGCTGCTAGTACTCGCCTAGTCTCGGCGAGCACCCCACGTTTGAACCAAACTGGAGAGCACTCCAGTTCTGTTCCGCGCAGAACTAGTGCCCCGAGGGCGCCGTCGGCACAGTGCTCTAGGTGCCATAGCAGCGAGCTATTGCGTACATCGAGGCCTTCCTTTGCGCTACGATCCGCGAGGTCGGAGTCCTCGATCTGCCCGTAGACGAGGTCTGGGAGTAGAGCTGTTAACTCGGCTAAGAGACGATCGCCACCAGCATCAGTGACCAGTATTGGTTGCTCATTTTGACGCTCCAGCAGCTGAGCGCGTACCGCCTGCTCGGCGAGTATGTTCGCTGGAAACTGACCGGACGTGTGACCTAGTGAGACCTGGGGCGCAATCTTCGCAAGCCGCAGCTCCTGCTCGGAGAGTCTTAGTTCGAGAGCGTTGAGGAGGCCGACGGTTTCGAAGGTGAAGTTGTTGACCTGCTGGGTGACGTAGGTGAGGTACCAACCTACACCAGCCTTGATGGCTCGCTTGACATAGGTCACGCCTGGTCTCTTCGAGTCTGTAGGCACAGCTGTATCGATGTAGGAGGTCGCCTCTACGTTGAAGAGTCGATCCTTGGTGGAGTCGAAGCGCAGTCGTGGTTTGAGCTCGTTGACTGCCTGGGTCATCTTCGCCTCTAGTGACGGTGGGATGACTCCACTGCGACGTAACTTGACGACCTCACGCTCGAGACGCCCTCTGAGCTCCGATGTCTGTGGTTCCAATCCGACCTCCAGTAGTACTAGTTCGCTAGATCTTAGTTGTCGATTGAGTTAAGGAACGAGAGCTGAGCTAGTCGGGTTTGCACGAGGTAATCAAGTAGGCGACAAAGTGGTTACTACTGCTTATTCGCTGGCCTCTGCTAGTGTGGAGTAGGATCGACGCTACCTGGACTCGGTGCGACTGCGGAGCCTGGGGTCAAGTTAGGGGCTGAGGGTTCCGATGACTGAGAACATGAGTACGATGGCTGCCGCGAGCAGATCGCAGTGGTGCGGCTGATGCGTCGAGGACTCCACTCCAAGCGGAGAACGTTCGCGCTTCCGTCTGGGCGAACTAGCGCGATGCTGGCCGCAGGCGCGTTGCTTGGTGTTGCGCCTGGGGCGATGCTATTTCCCGCTACCGGTTTTGCATCGACTGCTTCGCTGACATTCACCGGCTATGGGGTCGGCTCGGGCAATGGGGCGAGCCAATTCGGTGAGGCTGGCTATGCCAGTCGAGGCCAGCTCACCTACGCGCAGATACTTGCTCACTTCTACGGCGGCACCAGTTTGACCAATATCAGTGATCGACTGATTACGGTGTGGCTAACCGCTGGTACGGGACAACCGGCGACCGTGTTTGACAATCAGGGTCTGGTGGTCAATAATATCACGATTGCGGCGAATACTCCGATAAGGGTGACCGATGCCAATGGCCAGATCACGGTCGACGAAGGGGTCGGAGGATCGGGATGTACGGCTCCAAGCTCGTGGAGTCCGCTCACGACTGCAGCGGGTTCGCTTACGATCTCGCCAGTGAGCATACAGCCGTTGGGATCGATGGTGAATGAGTCACTGAATCAAGCGCTGCAATGGTGTAAGCCGGGAGGCTCGGTCGAGGCGGTCCGTGGAAACCTTGGGGTGACTGCGAACGCACAGGGCCAACAGGTCTTAACCAATGAGCTTGGGTTAGAGTCCTATGTTCGTGGTGTGATTGGGAATGAGATGCCAGCGGTGTGGGGCACACTCGGGAGCCCTGGACCCCAAGGGCAGGCGTGGGGTTTCCAGGCGCTTGAGGCTCAGGCCATTGAGGCGCGGAGCTATGCACTAGCCGTCGGGAACTCTTATAACTTCGCACAGATTTGCGACTCCGATTACTGCCAGGTATACGCTGGGTTCAACAGTGGCCAAAACAGCCAAAGCCAAGCCCTCATTGATGCAGCGCAGACGAACACAGCCGGACAGATCCTGGAGCAGTCCTCAGGAGCCCCCGCCTACACCCAGTACTCTGCATCTGATGGCGGCTATACCGCAGGTGGGGACTTCCCTGCGGTGCCGGACCCATACGATGCAGGTTGTTATGCCTCTATCTGTAACCCGTGGGATCCATGGACCCAGACCGTTGGACTCTCGACGTTGCAGCAGGCGTTTTCGCAGTTGGGCACGGTGCAGGGACTTAACATTCTTCAGCGTTCGGGCAACGGTACAGATGGTGGCCGTGTTCTCTCGATCCAGGTGGTTGGGTCGAGCGGATCATCGACGGTCTCGGGAGCCGAGTTTGCCTCCATCATGGGTCTCAATTCGGATTGGTTCAGTGTCAGCGGGCCAATAGCGATCACAAACGATGGCGGTGGATCATCACCTACCCCGCCGTCATCTCCATCCACCTCTTCGGGGATCATCGTCGCCTCTAAGGACGGTGGCACCGCCGCCGAAGATGGTGCCACCAACCTTGGCAGCACCTACACCTAC
>DAHZQE010000295.1:0-4439 GCA_027409005.1 Ferrimicrobium sp.
AAAATGACGGTGACGAAGAGGATGACGAAAATTTTGAGATGGCAGATGAGGATGAGACCGAAGAGTCTGAGGAGTCCGAGGAAGATATCTCGAGCGCGGAGGACTCGCCGTCCGAAGACAGCGAGAGCGATAGTGGGACAAGCAGCACTTCGAGTACTTCAGAGAGCGAATCCGAGTCGGACGACACAGAAAGCGAGGCATCGTGGAATGGCATTAAGAGTGCACCGCGAACGCCTGCAACCCAACAGGCTGTGCGTAAGACGGCACTCGGCAGACGCATGGAAACGAACGGAGCCTCGTCAGCTTCAGCCTCTATGAAGCGCAAGGCTCCTACTGACGAGTCCGCCGGCACCCAGCCCAACGGGTTCTCGAAGAGGGCAAGGGTTGAGCTGGCTCCGCCTGGGTCAGGTAAGAAGGAAACGCGAGCCCGCAACGAGCGCAAGCGTGACGGAAAACAGCTCGCACACCTTAAGAGGATTGGTGTTCTGCCTCAGGACGTTGGTCTGAAGGCTTTGCATGATTGGCGAGCGAAGAACAAGCCACCTCGCACGGACGAGGAAGAAGAGGACACAGCGGAAGCTGGAAATAGGAACGATGCGGAAGATGGCACCGAGGTCATTAGTACGCCTGTTGCAAATGATTCTGACATCTCCGACTTGATTACGGGCGCAAATGTCGAGAACGGTACTCCTTTCGACGGCCTGAGCTTTGTGGTGCTCGGCACGCCAACGCAGCAAGACAGAAAAACTTTACAAAGCTTCATCAAGCGAAAGGGCGGCAACATCCATCACGCTCCGAGCGACAAGACCGACTTCGCAGTTATCTGCGCCGACCCAGGTCTGAAGAATTTGAAGGCCGTGAACGACCACAACATCCGAGCCATGATCGAAAGCGAATTTCTGGACATCGTACACCTACCGTTTGAAAAGGCTATTGATGCGATTGGGAGTCGCCTCAATGAACAATACGATCAGCCGCGTGCTTCGGCTGACGCCTCGGCAGCTCCCACAATGAACGGAAGGGCAGACATCATTGTGTCGGCACGTGAGGAGAGGGCAAGGCAGACGGAGAGATCGCGCCAAGCGCTGTTGGAGGCTATCGCTAACGGTGGCGTCGACGTTGACGACGAGAAAACAAAGCGCAAGATTTTTGGTGGCGGTGAAGGTGACGAGGAAGAGGAGGCGCCCGAGGAGCTTAGCGCCAGAGACCCACAACTACAGCACGGTGAGGCAAAGAGAGCGACAGTTGACGGCGCAGCTATCGAACCAGGCTTTACGTCAATCGCTACTGCCATGGTACCACCTTCGGTGGCTCGCCGCTCACGCCTGGATGTGGCCGGTACTCAGCGCTTACTCTTCGGCTCGCTCGGCGTACGTACACCGCGCACCCAACAGGAGAAGGATGTCCTTCAGAAGAAGCTAGCCGACAAGGCCAAGCAGAAGCTACTGCCACCAGGTGCCACACCCACTTCGAAGAAAGCGGCCGAGCCCGTCACTGAAGCCGGTGCTCAGGACGAAGACGATGAATCATGGCGGAACAAGATCGAGCTCAGTGCCGTTGAGTGCTGCGATGACGGCGTCGAGCTCAGCACTCCCCCCTTCCCATTCTATCAGCGGTGGGACCCGCAGCAGGGTAAGAGAAAAGGGAAGGGTAGGCTAAGCAGCAGCTACTTGGCTCCGCCAAAGAAGGTACGCAAGAAGCTCAGGGGGAGTGATGTTACCAATGGTGAATTGATGGAGACATATGACAAGTACAACAGCGACGGGAACGGTGATGCGCTGGACTACGATGACGTCGAGGACGAAGAATGCGAGGAGTACTACGAGGAAGGCGCACTCTTGGGAGACGATTACGAAGACGAAGACGGCGAAGCTGCGAGTCCGAGCCAACAGCTCAACGGCGAGATCACTGTCGCTGAAGAAGACGACTTTCCTGCTCTCCCGACCGACCTCACGACCCTCGCGCTCCTCCCGGAAGCCGAAGCCAAACCTGACGATATCGTTGCGTATTCCGAGCTCGTCTGCAGTGCTGCCACCAGCTGGCAGCCTGCGACGGTGACCCGTACAATTCAGCTCGTGAGTAAGGATGAGGACGGTGAGTGGACAATCAAAGTCGCGAAGAGAGATCTGGAGAAGAAGGAATACGATGAAGAGGGAAACAGGGTGTACAAGAAGTTTGAGATGGAAGGGATGAGCGAGGATGAGGGCGAGGACGGGGAAGACGAGAGGGTGAAGAGGATGGGGTGGAAGGGTATGGGAGAGGTCCGGCTACTAAAGGGAGGTCAGCAGGATGTACAAAAGGCTTCATGTCTGTAAGGCCGCTAACCAGAGTCGGCCCTGCCTCTGCTAGCTCGCTTGGCCCAAAAGTATGGGGATAACCACCCTCGTTTCAGGGCCCTCGGCGTCCGCATCTTTGGACACCCAACAGCTTCTCTATCAGCACCAATTCTCTTCAGTCTCGAAGTCCTCGTCTTGCTTATTGCAGGCGCCGTTCTCTTCGTCCAATGAGTAGATGAGTATGGGCGGAGATGCAATCAGTCGCCCGGCCCCATCTGTGCGTCACGAGACGCGGATGCAGACTACTATTCACCCTGCAGAGTTGTTAAGGGCAACGTCAACTCTAGAGCCGCCTTGCTCTCGGAGCAAGAAAACGGGAGTACGCGTATGGTAAGAGCTAACAGACAAGTAGTTGCCATCGTCGAGCTGAACATAACGGGGAATCATTTCTAATGACTCCCAGACAATCCGGCTTCATTACCGATACCAGTCGCGTCCTCCGCACCAGTAGAACGATTATAGAACTGCAAGATCGCGCTCGAAGGTAGAGGGATAGCGCGCCGCCAAGGAGAGCAGTGGCCTTGAGATGTAGGCGAACTCGGGCCTTAAAAGCAGTGCTGAATTGTATGCACCGTTTATGAGTCCTTGCATCCCTATCTGGTCTCCGCTGGATCAAACTCAATCATTCGGCAGTTCTACAAGGCTTAACAAAACGTATGCCTTCTTCCACTGCTGCTCTTGGCAGATGGCATCGAACGCCTTCCCGCTATACAAGGTCCGCGGTCGGTTTGGCCACAGCCCAAGTGTCTACAGGGCACTTGGTTGGGCTCCAGCTCATCGCCATTGACGACCACAAGACTGAACTCTAGAAGGTGCTACAAGCTTGGCGATTGAGCCAGCCGCTCTCACCCGGCAAGTACGGTTGCTGACGAATAGCTCCCGAGGTTGGGGCTTAGTTCACGGATAGCAGGACGCTGTACGAAGTCCGAGTCGCCGGTGCTGCCGTCCTGACTGGTTTTTGAGCCGCTCGAGGTGCAGACCACCGTGCTATGACAGATCGAGGCTTGCTCATCCCCGGTCGACCAGCTGGTCTTTCAATCGTCTCTAGCTACGGTGTAATTGTCGCTAACGCTTCGATGCCTAGAGGCGGAGCGGGCCCCGATGGCGAAGAGAAGCTCAGATGAGAAAACATCAAGTCGGGTCTTGTTGCAGCAGGGCAATATCTTCCGATGGCTGATCATAGTGCAAGCCATCCCGCTGGATTGCTGGTGGCGAAGAGGCAGCGCTGCCCCAAGAGAGACATGGCAAGGCGGCTACAATGGCGGTCAGGTATGGCTGCGTAAGTCGCTTCCAGACAGTAGCATTTGCTATTGACGCGCGATAAGATTGTGCTCCAGCATGGGCCGCATTAGGATAGCTGGGAGACGGACTACGAGTGAAGTCAAGCGTTTCCGCGCTCCGGAGCAGTCAAGAATGCTCCGCAGTTGCTCAGGCAACTTCCTTTCGAAGCTTCTTCCCGAATCTGCTTGACTTCCCATGTCCCAACTGGTGATCTGATATCTTGTGGCTCTCGGGCTCTGCAACACGTCCGTCACTCACACTGTTGATTCACACTTGCCTCTTGACACCAAATTCAAAATGTTGGGGAATAGACTCTTTTGCTCGCCGTACCATCTCGACAAAGCCCTTCCCAAGCCAGGCAAGCCTCGCTGCGAGCACCCTAGGCTCGCATGTTTGCCGTCCAAGCTGGAGAACGACTCCGGTCGCTTGACTTAGCTTCTTGGCCAATGATGTCAAATGAATCGCATTTCTACTGTCTGAAGACCCGCTTGAATCAGCGACGCTCTTTATAACACCACTGCGCTGACGCTTTTTGATACCTGCGGCCTCGGCTCTTTCAAATCGCCCTTGACATACATTACCCGATTTACTAGATTCTCAGAAGACCCGGAATCATCGTCTGCTTGTCGCTGAGCAGTCTCCACAACTTCCTTGCTTTCCAAGACCTCCCAAGACTTCGACAAGACACGAAGCAGCGGCCAAGACACCTTCCACAGTCACCGCGGCCACCACAGTTGCAACTTCGACGCAGATTCGCTGTGCCTCTTCTGGACACTCTCCCGGGGTTTGCCTTGCCAAGGGTACTGTTCTCTCCCACGTGCT
>DAHZQE010000305.1:0-4546 GCA_027409005.1 Ferrimicrobium sp.
GCAATGAGCTCCAGATCCTCAACGGATGGGTCGCAGAGTCTGGCCTCGCCAAGGGCGAGGCTTGAGACACACTCAGTGCCGCCAGCAGTCCTACTCCGACCGACGGTCGAGCCATTGCTTCGTATGATTTGCCGTGGAGACAAGGAAGAGAAGGTGGACAGTATAGGTAGGAAAGACATATCATCTTACCCGTCAAGATCAAACTTACATGTTTCTCTATCCTCTACAGCCCGGCTAAATTGAGCGTATGTTGACCATCAGAACCGTGAAAGCGTCTGGGGCCAGCAGCAATGCAGGGGGTGACGCACAGGAGTGACAATATAAACCCGGGAAGAAAGAGGGGTTGTGGTGTTCCTGCAGCTACACCAGGGTCAGCGTAGCCGCGGTTGTATGGTTCGGAATAATCGGCTCCGTGGGCGTCGACCCGACCTCATAGCAAACGACGGCCAGTAGCACACATATGGACTAGCGTTGCTCCAGCATACAGGGCTGATCAATTGTGTTGATGGAGTTGATTTTGGTGTCGACGTGTGACAGGAAGGGAACGGAAGGAAATGGGGAGCTGAAAGAGGAAGTTGTTGCACCGGGGAATGCTCCATAGTACAACCCACTGACGCCCCACTGCGAACCCTCCAGCGGAGAAGCCACACTAAAGAGCCCACTACCGAGCTTAGAAAGATAAATTGCCCGCACCACTTGCCATCATTCGCCCTCGTCCCGAAACCTCGATGTTGTAAAGCCTCGCCAATATGCCCGAAGTCACTTCCCAGGCCAACGGGCCTATCAACCTGCTGTTCCCTCTTCGAATCTTAGAATTGAGCGCCTTCTTTCTCATTCCCACCCTCTGGTCACTACTACTCTCCTTCGACGTCAAACGCCTTACATCGATTGAAGAATTCAAAGATGCCTGGTTCGCGAAATTCTGGGCCTTCTTCGGTCCCCGCTCAGCCGAAGTCGGCGCATCCGCCGTCCTGCCCCTCCTCCGCCACAACGCCAAGGGAGTCTGTCTCGACATCGGACCCGGATCCGGGCAATGGCTGCCGTGCTACTCGAAAGTTGATAATCCTGAGATTACCAAGATCTATGGGGTGGAGCCGAATCCCGGGATGCATGCGGCCTTGCGGGCGAAGATAAGGGAGGTCGGGTTGGAGGGGACGTATGAGATTATCGGGTGTGGGGCTGAGGAGTTGGGGATGAAGGGTGGAATTCAGAGGGAGAGCATTGATACGATCATCACCGTGCAGTGTCTCTGTAGCATTCCAACGCCGGAGAAGGTCATTAGGGAGCTATATCCGTTGTTGAAGCCGGGAGGGAAGTGGTTGGTTTATGAGCATGTGAGGACGAAGTATCAGAATCAGTTTGTCGGATATTGGCAAAGTAAGTTCGCGACCTTTCGATGTCAACATGACGATCGCTGATGGTGTCGCACCCAGAGTTGCTGAACCTCATCTGGCCGCACATGTTGGGCGGTTGCGACATCTGCCGCCCGACGGATGAGTGGCTCCGTAAGGCTGGCGATTGGGAAGACGTCAAGCTTGGCCCAATGGGGGCCGAGGGCCCATACGACACAGTCCCGCATGCTGTCGGTACACTCACGAAGGCAAGAAAATGATTTATGGACGCGCATGTCTTAAGGTCTGATTTATGTGGGACGCAACAGAAAGCGGTAAATCGTAGAACGATCATTTCGTTACGCAGTGGTGGGTATCGATTGTCATTAGTTTCTGTATCTGCACGGATTGGCGCTGTATCAGGCGTGTCAGTCCTTACATCGTCCCCGGCTTGCTCTGTGTTCTCAAGGCAAGCTCCTCACGCCCTCCAATCTCCATCTAACATCCTTAAGCACCTTGCTCGTCGGTCTCCAGCCCTCAAATTCTGCTACCAGCTCCCTCACCTCAGCCATCAAGCCTGCATCCCTCTTCACACCCTCCTCCTCCAGCATCCCTCTTACAGCCCAAGGAAGCGTGAACGGATTCGCTCCTTGACCAGGGGGCACCGGCTCATAGTGCGCTAGAATAGGAGCAATACCTGGGAGCTGGCTTGACGCATTCGGGGAGCCACGGCGGATGTGGTTAGCTTGAGCGGTGCTAGCTGGGTAGCCGGAAAGGGAAGCTCGGCGAGCGGCAGCAGCGGCGCGGGCTCGGTCTTTATCGCTTGCTAGGAGCGAGGATGCGGCTGTTGGGACAGCGGCGGGAGTGGTAAGGGGTGCGACATCCGTGCTGGATAGCGCAAAGTCGACTGCCAGGACGTACACGGCTGGATCGTCGTAAACGCGGCTGTGTCCTTCTCCGCCCACAAGGCTACCGGCTAACGGGGCTGACAGTTCGCGCAGGAGACCATGATCGCTGATACCAAGATTCCGAAGCTTAAGGGCGAAGACGACAAGATGCGTCAGAAAGTTCGGGGTGTGAAGGCGGCCGTCGATGAAGACCGCGCGGCAGACGTAAGGATGACTCAGTGGAGCATAAAGACTCGATTCCAAACTCACGAGCTGGTCGTCCAAGCTCCCGATAAAAGTCACGCGGACGTTATGTCGGAGACAAATATCCAGTGCCTCGAAATATGACTTGCTGACCTTGCTCCCGACATCACAGAATTCGAACAGCTCGAGCGCGCTGCCACCGAAAAGTCTCGATCTGTACTCCAGAAAGGGTCCCAGGTTGATGCCTGCCATGGCGCAGACGCCGATTTTCACATTTGGACTCAGGGCTCCTAGTTGTATCAGCTTTGCGAGGAGCATGAAGGCTACCGGCACGCCCTGCGAATGCGCGGCAACCAGGATGAAGTCGGCTTGCCGCAGTTGGCTAAGCCAGTTGAGAAGGAGTTTCCAGAGTGTCGTTACACGGTCGCCAATGATGCCCTCACCCTCTAGAGCAACTTTCTCGATCTCGACGTCTTTGATCTCGGGTTGTTGAGCTTGACACCATGACTTGATGGATGCTGCGGCGTAGTTCGCAAAGCGGATGGAGGTTCCCGTGGGCTGGCCAAGGAATTTCTGTATAAGAGGTGCTGGAAAGAAGCCATGAACGCCAATGGCGATAGCTTTACGGATTTTGGGTTTGGTGTGAGATTGGTAGATATGCTGGGGTGGCTGAAAGGTGTCGGCGGTGCCTGGAAGGCGGAGGGCGGATGCTAGATAGCCCGATAGGCGCTCAAGCATGCCAGGATTGGGCGCGGGTGGGTAGACGTCTTTGAAGGCTGGTAGAATGAGGTTAGGTCGCACTTGTGCAGCTTTCCCGAGCTTGATAGTGTCGGAGTCCTCGTTCGCTGGAGTGTTGACTGCTGTCGGTGCCTCCAAAGTGGAAGGTGTCTGAGACCTCGATGCAGCCGGTGTACTGCTCCTCGACTCAGTAGCGTCCTTGACCTTGTCGACTCGGCCTCGCTTCGGTCGAAGAAGTGTGTTTGTTCGTTTGACAGAGGTGTTTGCAGTCTGAGTGTCATCCTGCTGCTCGTTGAACTGCGCCGCCTCTGGGTGACTTTGGCTTGGTGTATCTGCGACAGCAATCTCACCCACTTCTTTCTGCGGGCTGCCTGCCTTCGCAGTCTCCTCCTTTGGCTGTTCATGTGACCAGAAGGCCCAGCCAGATGATCGCGGTCTGTCAGGTTTGTCCTTACGATCGTCTTTCTTGTTTGCACTGGCTGTCGCCGAAGTGGACTCCGGCGGGACCGCGTTCTCTGTTGACGTCTGCGTGGCGGCCTCTATCACGGTAGCCTGCGGTTCACCCCGCTTCTTGCTAGCTTCGGCTTCCGCTACGGCCTGCTGATTCTGCGCATTGCTCCACAGACCGAACCATGATCTTGTGGAGCCTGTAGTACTCGCCACCTCAGGCTGCACGCCTTCCCACTGCGCTGCAGTCTTTGCTTGACTGATCTCGGCATTCGCATCCGCCATAGGCACGTCTGCCTCGCCGCTCTTGACAGGCTGCGCTTGCGGTGAACCAGGGAGCGGCGTGCCGCTCGCCTCTTCTGTATCCAGCTTTCGCCGCTTATTGCCCTTTGAGTCTGTATCGTCGCCATACCCATCTGGTCTCGACCACCAGCCAAACCAAGTAGAAGTGGAGGCAGGTGGCTTCGAGTCGGTGCTCTGCAGGCTTCTGCTATCGTCCACCTCTGGATCTGGCGGTAATGGCGCATGCTCTACGACCGTCTCTGCTTGCGAGGCCGTCTCTCTCTTCTCTGCGGTGCCATCGCTTAACCTCAGCTTCTCTTCGGACGGAAAGCGCGGCCGACTCTTGTCCCCGAAGTCACTAACGGCGTGAACTTTGGTCGCTTCGGCAATCAGTGGGTCGCTCTTTCGGCTGCTCCCACGTGCGCTCTTGCTGAGACTCTGGCTCGGCCGCCGTGACGCCTCGCTCGATTCGCTCGTCGCGCCCTTTGCGACGGAGATGCTTTCTTTGGCTATCTGAGCGATTGGGGGAGTCTTGAACGAAGACCCTTTCAGACTGTACCAGGACCTCGGACGAGGAGCTGTGGTTCGCTTTGTTGGATCTGTCTCATCCACAGGCTTCTGCTCTGGGCTCTTGTCCGGCGATCTCGGTGTCGTCTC
>DAHZQE010000246.1:0-15773 GCA_027409005.1 Ferrimicrobium sp.
GCGGTGACGGCGTTATCATTTCGGATTCCTGCTGGAATGTCGTTGTTGATAGATCGTTCCAGGTGTCCAGTTTGCTCTCACCCTATTCGAGCACGCGACAACGTGCCAGTATTTGCTTACCTGTGGCTCCGTGGTCGATGCAGGGACTGTTCGACCCCGATCCCCCTGCGCTATCCACTCATTGAGTTGGCCGGCGGCGCCATAGGAGTAGTTGCCGCCCTCTATCCGGTTGACGGTATCGACAAAGTCAGCTGTGGTCTCGCACTCCTGATAGGCCTTACAGCTGCTCTTATCGACCAGAGGACGTTCCGTATCCCAAATCGTTTGACCTATCCCTCGGCGATTCTATTGCTACTTCTCGGGGTAGTGAACGCGTTATCGACCGGCCGGTGGACATCATTTGTCGCTACCGTCAGCCTGGCGATAGCCGTACGCGCCTTCTTTATCGTGATCCGGTTGGTCTCGCGTGGTGGTATGGGCTTGGGTGATGCCAAGTTGGCGGCGGTACTGACTCTCGGGTTAGCATCGCTCGGAATATGGAGTGTGGCGTTGGCGATTCTCGCAAGCTTCTTCGCCGGGTCAGTCGTTGGCGTAAGTCTGATGGTTGTGAAGCGGTCTAGCTTGCGTACGCAGATGCCATTTGGTCCTTTTCTTACGTTGGGATTCGTAGTCACTGCCCTGGGTGCTGGAATATATCGCTTATAGCGGGGAATATGGTCAACTTTTTACCCGATTACGTCGATAGCCCTTACGGAGTTTAGCGAGGTTTCAAGGATGGAAAAACTCATACTCTTGGAGATTGGAGCATTCTCCATGAAGGCGTGCGAGATCGAGATCGGTCGTCGCTCGCGTCCTCCGCTCTGGCTAGCGCACCGCGTCTTGCCGGACGGTGCTGACCAAGATCAAGAGAAGATAGTAGAGACACTCCGTGGGCTCCTGAAAGATGTTGGGACGCACACGAAGTCCACCCGTCTTGTGGTGACAGACCCGGATCTGGTTGTACGAAGCCTAAACGTTCCAAGTTCGGACAAGAACGAGCTCGAGATGACCTTCGGTTTCGCGATGACCGAGGTATTGCCGTTGCCCCTCGATGAGCTCGTGGTTGACTACGAGACTACCGCTCAGGGTAGATCTGCAAACTCGAATGTTGTGATGGCGGGGGCACCAAAGGCGATTATCTCCAGGTCGATCGACGTTGCTGAGCGGAGTGGTCTTCGGGTTGACTGGGTGGATGTCGGTCCTTTGGCCGCCGCTCGCGCTGTAAGCGAACTTTCGAGAACGCCTGGTGACGGTTACTACTTGGTGGTAGTCGGTGCAACCACTACCACGATCGAGGTGGTGGTTGGTGATCAACCACAGTTGGTGCGTTCGATCAAATTGGGTGGTGAGCTCATCACGCGAGAGATTGCCACCAGCCTTGAGGTCGGTTACGAGGCTGCTGAGGGTCTAAAGAGGGCAATAGCTAGCGTAGGTTCGGAGGCGGGTAACGCTCTCGGCCTTGAGATGCTACACGTTACTGGGTTGGAGACCGCGAACGACATCGTCGCCGAGGGCGTGCACTCGATCGTGCGAGAGGTCGCCTCTTCGATTGACTATTTTGCCATTCAAAGGGGATATACCGACATCGATCGCCTCGTGCTGGTTGGTGGTTCGTCAGCAGTCGACCGACTTGGAGTAGAGCTCGGTGAGAAGCTGCAGCTCAGAGTCGAGCGACCAGGACCGCGTCAGCTCCTAAGGCTAATCGAGGCTGACTCTTTCGTTGAGGAATCTTCGAGCAACTGGGTAGAGATCACCGGTGCGGTGATGCGTGCTCGTACTCAGAGCAAGGATGCCAAATTTGTCAATCTCCTTCCCGCACGTGTTCGAGCACGTCGCTTGCGCCGTCGTCAGCTCATGCTCGCTGGCGTCATGGGAGTGGTCCTGGTCGCTGCAGGAGCGTTCGTGACCGTTCAACGCTATGACCAGCTACGCCAAGTTGACGCAGCGCAGGTGTCGCTCGGGACGCAGCTGAACGTGCTAAGCGGTCAGATGTCGCACTATGCCAAGTATGGTGCCCTCGCCCAGGGCGTCGCCTCGGAACGGTCGACGCTGACCTCGCAGCTTAAGTCCTCCGTCGACTTTCCACAGTTGTTAACTCAGATGGCCGCTGCCACTCCGTCTGACTCGTGGCTCACGAGTCTCAGCATCCAGGCTCCAACTAGCTCGGTAACCGGATCTTCTGGTCTCGGTGTCACCTTCAGCCTTGAGGGCTGTTCGCAGCTCGCCCCTGCTCATTGGCTCAACTCGATGGCCAAACTCGATTTCTTGGCCAATCTTTGGGTGTCAACATCTACATTGACGCCCGCGGGCTCTGGCTCCACATCCTCGTGCAGCGTTGGTGTGCCCTCGAGTGAGGTGGTGGAGTCCGGCATGACGACGTATCAAGGTTCGGCCGTCATATCTAACACCTTTGGACAGTACCGTAGTGCGTCTTACCTAAGCCATTTGGGAGTGTCGTGATGAAAATCTCTCGTTCCAGGATTATTGCAGCACTCGTTGGGGTGCTCGTGATCGTCATCGGGGCTGGTTGGTACTTTGGGGTCTATGCGTCGCTCTCCAACCGTATCGCCGCCAAGCAGGCCCAAATTGGCCTGGACCAGACCCAGCTCGCCAACGACCGGGTACAGCTCGCTCAGCTCGTCCACGATAAGCGCAACGCGTCATTGTTAGCAGTTGAGTCCAAGGCTTTGCAGTCGACGTTGCCGGCTAAGTTCTCGCTTGCAACCTTCATTAGCCAAGCAGACGTGGTGGCCAGCGCGGCCGGAGTGCCGCTGCTGCAGATCACTCCGACTCAGCCAGGTTCGGTGGCGACGACTACAGGAGGTTCGGGGGCTGTTCCTGGGGTAAGTTCGATTTCGTTTACTGCTCAAGCCACTGGGACCTTTGTTGGTCTGATGCACTTCCTGCATGGTCTAGATCATCTCACCGAGTTGGTTAACCTGCAGACGATGCAGCTCTCTGCACTCTCAGGGGGCGGGGCAAACCCGAAGATCAACCTGTCGTTTACCGGATCGGTATACTACCGCAGTTAGGAGAGGCCAAGATGACCAGTATGGAGATCCGTTCGCTTCTTGAGGAGTCCGAGCCGCCGGAGTTGGAGGAGGGTGGACGGGTTCGCCATCGTTCACGCCAGCTGCTCCTTGTGGCTTTGGCGCTCGTCGTGCTCGTCGTTGGCCTTGTTGGCTACTTTGTCCTTGCTAGTCATCCAGCCCCAGTTGGTGCAACCACTACCACCAGTGCCACAGGGACGAAGGTGGCTCCTTCGACTCCGGGCCAGGCTTCAGCGCCGATCGGGAGCCGCTCCTCCACTGGAGTGCCGGTACCGACCAGTCAGTACTTTAGTGTCAAGAACCCATTCGTGCCAAAGATCTCTCAATCCGGATCGTCCTCATCGGTTGCTACTACCAATGGCTGAACTCGTCTGAGCGGAGAACCTACGGCTGCTAATCTCTAGCCATGCTTAGGTACCTAACGGCCGGTGAATCCCATGGACAATCACTTGTAGTGATTGTGGAGGGTTTGCCCGCCGGTCTCAGTGTCACAACCGAGCAACTAGGGGCTGAGCTGGCCCGTCGAAGGCTGGGATACGGCCGTGGTCCGCGCATGCGCTTTGAGGCCGACGATTTGGTCCTGCTCTCTGGGGTGCGCCATGGTCGTACCCTTGGTTCACCGGTAGCCGTTGAGATCAAGAATTCGGAGTGGGCACGCAAGTGGACTGAGGAGATGTCTCCAGCTCCAGGTCTCCCAACCAAGAAACTTACCAAACCGCGCCCCGGTCATGCTGACCTCGCAGGAATGCTTAAGTATGGCTTTGATGACGCGAGGGACGTTCTTGAACGTGCTTCCGCCCGGGAGACGGCGGCCAGAGTCGTTGCAGGGGCTCTCGCCAAGGCATTAGTCGCCGAGATTGGAATCCAGATCTTGTCGCACGTGGTACAGATAGGTGAGGTCAAGACAGAGAGGACGAGTATTCCGTCCCCTGGAGATCTGGAGCGTATCGATAGCTCCGAGGTCCGTTGCCTTGATGAGCGAGTCGAGCAGCTGATGATTGCTGAGATTAAGTCTGCGGCGAAGGTGGGCGACTCCCTTGGCGGATCAGTGGAGGTTGTTGGGCATGGAGTTCCAGTTGGTTTAGGCAGTCATGTCCACTGGGATCGAAAACTCGATAGTCAGCTAGCGGGGGCGTTGATGTCGATTCAGGCTGTGAAGGCGGTCAGCATCGGTGCAGGGATTGAGGTGGCAAGGCGCCGTGGTTCTGATGCCCATGACGCGATTAAATTTGACTCAGAGAGTGGACAGTACTCTCGCCCAACATGGTTGTCTGGTGGGATCGAGGGGGGGATCTCGAATGGTGCTCCGCTGGTAGCAGAGGTATGGATGAAACCACTAGCTACCTTGAATCGTCCCGTGCTCGAGACTGTCGATACAGCTACGAAGGAGCCGGCGCTCTCCTTCAAGGAGCGTACGGATGTGGTTGCAGTCCCTGCGATGGGTGTAGTCGCTGAGGCCATGGTGGCGCTCGTATTAGCGAACGAGGCGACTCGTAAGTTCGGGGGCGATTCTGTGGCCGAGTTCGTTCGCAATTGGGAGGGGTTTTGCAATCATCTCTCAGCCACACCGTCTGCAGTCTTCGCCGACCAGAGTGAGCCACTCGGGGCTGGCGAGGCTGACGATTGAGCTCATGAACCACTCTAATCGTGCATCTATCGCTGCCCTTTTGGCGGAGGAGGTCGACCGTCGATCGGTATTGCGTTATGAGCTAGATCTCGGTGATACTGCATTTCCGGTTGTTGTTGGGGCTGGCGTTTGGGACCAGCTTGAGACGCTGATTCCGTCCAGTTGGTCGCGGGTGGTTATAGTTACCCAAGCAGCAATCCCAGGGAGCTTTGAGGTACCGTTCGATGCATGCTGGGTTGTCTTGCCATCGGGCGAGTCTGCTAAGCGTCCCCGAGTCGCTGAGGGCTTGGCTGAGAGGCTCGTTAGGCTGGGGGCAGACCGCCAAACTGGGTTGATTGCCGTCGGTGGCGGTGTCGTCACCGATCTCGTTGGATTTGTCGCCTCCACGTACATGCGAGGGATTGAGTACCTGAACGTACCAACGACCCTGCTTGGCATGGTAGATGCAGCCATTGGAGGAAAGACGGCGGTGAACTTGATCGGCGGGAAGAACCTGTTCGGTACCTTTTGGCAGCCAAAGGGCCTGCTGTGTGACCTTGCCCTTCTCGAGACACTTCCTAAGCGTGAGTGGTTGAGTGGTGCTGGCGAGTTGGCCAAGTACAGTTTCCTTACATCGGATCCATTTGCTGAACTCAAGCTGGTAGACCAGATCGTCAAAGCACAACGCCTGAAGGAGTCCTACGTGGCAGGTGACGAGCGTGAGGCGGGTCGTCGTAGCCTGCTCAACTACGGCCATACGCTTGGTCATGGCATCGAGGGAGCCTACCTCGGGAGGGGAATGGAGGGGAGCGTCTCGCATGGTGAGGCGGTCGCTGTTGGTCTCGTCTTTGCTGCTCGTCTAGCTGAACGCTTGGGTCGGATCGATCAAGCTCGTGTTGACCAACACCACCGAGTATTAGCAAGCTATGGGCTCGACTTCAGACTCCCGGGTGAACTGACGGTCGATGAGGTACTCGGTTACATGAGAGCGGATAAGAAGAACCGTGGAGGCATGAGCTTCGTTTTGGATGGATCCAACGGACTTGAACTTGTCCACCACATAGATGAGGCGCTTATCCGGCAAGTGCTTGACGAGTATCCGAGAAGGGGAGGTGTTGGTGGGCGCGCATAAGTCTCAACAGGGGCAGGTTGCCATGCGACCCTCTATCGCGCTGGTGCATGGACCCAACCTCAACCTACTTGGTGAACGCCAGCCGGAGATCTACGGTATGGGCACCCTTGACGACTTGACGCAGCTGGCGAGAGAGGCCGCCGTCGAGCATGGATACGAGCTTGCTAGCCTCCAGACCAATAGCGAGGCCGAACTCATAGAGGCGATACATGGCCTCGACTCCTCTACTGTTGCCCTGATTTTGAATGCCGGAGCCTTCACGCACTACTCGTGGGCTATCGCTGATGCGATTGCATCAAAGAACGTACCGACGATAGAGCTTCATATCTCAAACCCGGCTGCCCGCGAGAACTTTCGGACGTTGTCGGTGTTGGCTGCAGTCGTGAGTGGTTCGATCTCTGGCTTTGGCGAGATCGGTTATGTGTTGGCAGTCCAGGCAGCTGCCCTTTTGGATCAGGGTGTGGACAGTCGCCGCGGATGAGAATTGGCTGGGTATCGGTCGTATGTATCCAGATAACCTTCCAGTCCGGATTAGGATGGTGCGAGGGTTCCCCGACTCATGACGAGGCAGATATGGACCCCGGCAGCCCAAGGTTTGTGTCATTGAGGGTTGTTGGCGGTGTCCCAAATGATTGGGATCTACTAAAGGAGAGCTGTGTCGTCGAGACCGCGTAATAGAGCTGACTACACCCTTCAGGATGAGACCCCTAAGAGGCGTAGACGTCGACTGTTGTGGGTGGCGGCGGTGATCGTTGTCGCAGTCATTATCGAATTAGTCATCGTCTATCCAAACAAAATTACCAAGACCCAGCAGCAGGCTGATTTTAAGTCCTTCGTGGTCTCAATGCGTACCGATGTTCTCGGTTGTCAGGTAGCGCTGCAGGACGGCTATCATGCGTTGGCTCGTATCCATGGCGGTGATACTAAACAGTTGAGCACCGCTACTACGATTCTCCAACAGGACGAGGCTTACTGCACCCTGGCTGTCAACTCAGACCTCTACAACTTGGCAACACTCTCGCCACCTAATGACCTGAATAAATTCAACCTAACCCCAGTAGCCCACAATCTCTACGCTTGGGCATACCCGGGAGCGGCGGGGATCTTGGCCGACTCTGAGACCCTTTTGACTCAGCCGAACAATCAGGCTGCGATTCGCAACCTCAGCACGCGCATCCACAACATGGATTTGCTGCTGGGCTCTGTGAACTCTGACCTTAGCAAGGTGTCCGCACAGCTCGGCCTCTCTCCCCAGACCGTGAAGCTGAGCCCGATGACGGCCATGCCCTCCTTTGTTCGAGCACAGCTCTAATAAAGTTCGCGTTCCGAAGTAGGAACGAGTGCTAAGAGGGCACCACGGGGCCCTTGGTGCGACATTGATTGGCGACCGCCGCTAGCACTCCGTTCAAGAACTTTGGTGACTCCTCGGTTGAGAGGAGGTCGGCGAGCCTAATAGCCTCCGAGATGATCACTGATGTCGGGAGATCTGGCTTGAAGCTTAGCTCCCATACCGCTAGCGTCAGAATGGAGCGATCGACAGGGTTGAGGCGCTGAAGGCTCCAATCGTAGAGGTTCTCACTGATCGTCGCCTCTATGATCGCCTGCTGCTGGTCGATCGCTTCGATTCGCTCGGTCACAAACGCCGGATAGGAGCGCGCCTTGTCCCCGAGTGCCTCCATTGGTCGGACCTTGCGTAACAGCGATTCATAGAGAAGGCTGATCACTTGCTCTCGCAGGACTCGTGAATGTTCGATCGCGTCAACGTGTGAGCGGTGCTGGGTCATTGATTTAGGCACGAGTTAGGTAGTCGCCGCTTCTGGTATCTACCTTGATGCGATCTCCCTGATTGACAAAGAGGGGAACCTGTAGGACATGTCCAGTCTCCAGCGTGGCCGGCTTTCGGGCTCCAGAGACTCTGTCTCCTTGGAGACCAGGTTCCGTGGCGGTGATCGTGAGTTCTACGGCGGCAGGCAGCTCGACCCCGACGATCGTGCCCTCATAGGTCGAGATCGTTGCGGTCGCATTCTCGATCAGGAAGTTCTTGGCTGTCCCGAGAGCTGATTCGGGAACGTTTAGCTGCTCGTAGGTTTGCGAATCCATGAAGATGTAGTCGATGCCGTCGTTGTAGAGATACTGCATCTCTCGTTTTTCGATGATCGCTTGCTCGATCTTCTCATCCGCACGATAGGTCCGGTCGATCACGGCCCCGGTACGCAGGTTTTTAAGCTTGGTGCGCACAAAAGCACCGCCCTTGCCTGGCTTGACATGTTGGAATTCAACGACGGTAAAAAGCCCATCGGAGATCTCAAGGGTCATTCCATTCTTAAGATCGTTGGTAGTGGTTGAGACCGACATAGATTACTCCTCATTTTGGCTGGCTGCGGATGTTAGGTCTGGGGTGAGAGCGACCGTCCCCTCATTCTAGTTGCCGGGCTGCGGATTCAGCCGAAGGACACTCCCTCGCCCGACGAGTTGGTGAGCGATATCGGTGTCGCGGCCGTAGTCAGGTAGAGATCTTCGAGTCGGATCCCAAAGTCGTGCGCATAGTAGAGGCCGGGTTCAACAGTAATGCACATGTCGGGCTCGACGGCGACGTCGATAGCCGATGCAGTGAATGGATACTCGTGGATCTCGAGCCCCACACCGTGTCCCACGCCATGTAGGAGGTACTCCTCAACTTTGTGGGCCCGGAGATAGTCACGAGTGGCCCGCTCGACGGCATGAACGGTGTTGCCTGGTCGGAGCTGTGCCACACCTGCAGCCTTTGCCGCCGTCACTATCTCGTAGGTCCGTTGATAGTTAGTCGGAGGTTCTCCGAAGTAGAACGATCTTGTCGAGTCCGAACAGTAGCCGTCAACCATGGCGCCAAAGTCGATGACCATCGGCGTAGGGGCGACGATGCGTTGCCGAGTTGGCTGGGCGTGTGGAAGCGAGGTGCGCGATCCGGAGGCGATGATGGTTGGGAACGATACGCCTTCTGCACCACACTCGCGTACGTAATACTCGAACCAACCGGCAAGCTCAAGCTCCGTCGGTGAGTCCTTTAGGTGGCTGAGAGTCTGTGTGATAGCTCGATCGGCCACCGTGGAGGCTTTGGTAATAGCAGCGATCTCGGCAGCATCCTTGTGGGCTCGCATGTCAGCTAACGATGCGGACACGTCCACCAGCGGTTTGCCAGACTCTTTAAGCTGCAAGTAGTTGGTGAGGTTGAGAGAACTCATGTCCACAGCGATCACCATCTGTTTTCGATGTGTTGTTATTATGCCGTCTGGACCCAGGATAGGTCTAGTGTCGATTGATATATCGATACCGTGCTCCTTGGCTTGAAAAGCTGCCTGTTCAAGGTAGCGCCCATCTGTACACAGATAGGGTGATTCACCTGGATGCCTGCTCACGAGGAGAGAACCGTTGGATCCACGGAAGCCAGTGAGGTAGTGGATGAGCTGTAAATGGTCACTGAACAGGAGATCTGCCTGGACAGTCTCAAGGAGGTTCCGGAGGCGGACAAGACGGGCAGCACCGCTGGATGTCAGGGTGTCCTCTGAGGACTGACTGTGAATTGACAGAGAATTAGAGGTTTGCGTATGCAAATAATTCCTTGGCTTCGTCATCTGGCGTCTCCCTGTGTGCTAGATTGATTCATATTGGTAGAGACTCTACTGTGTGCTGAGGGTGTTCCAAGGGTGTCCTCGTGGAGTGTTGAGTGTGTTGCAGGGGCTGTGTGTGTGGAATCGCGAAGAGGATGAGGTTTAGATGAGAACCTTGCCGTTGTCTGAGGGCAATTGGGACTGGACAAAGACCGTCAAGGGTTACGTTGGCCTTACCAAGCCGCGAATTATCGAGCTATTGCTTATCACCACGGTTCCAGCTATGGTCGTGGCTAAACATGGATTGCCATCGCTCTGGTCGATCGTTATCACCGTCGCAGGTGGTACGTTGGCAGCAGGCGGTGCTAACGCTGTCAACATGTGGTATGACCGCGACATAGACGCGCTCATGAAGCGCACAAAGAACCGGCCGCTTGTGACCGGAGCCGTATCTCCCACTGGTGCGCTTATTTTCGCTATCGCCTTGGAGGCGGTTGCTTTTGCAATGCTCTCGTTTGGAGACAACGTACTATCGGCCTCGCTGGCCCTCTTGGCAGCGCTGTTCTACGTCTTCATCTACACGATGTGGTTGAAGCGCTCAACTTCGCAGAATATAGTCATCGGTGGTGCTGCGGGCGCTGTCCCTGTGCTCGTTGGCTGGGCGGCGGTCACCGATTCGCTTTCGTTGGCGGCTTGGCTCATGTTTCTTGTCATCTTTATTTGGACTCCGCCACATTTTTGGGGACTAGCGTTCCGGTACTCTGATGACTACAGCGCCGCTGGAGTTCCTATGCTTCCTTCAGTCGCGACCAGAAAGCGCTCCGCTCGAGACATTCTGATCTACACGTTTGTGTTAGCGATTACTACCGGCGCACTTGGGTTTGCCGCTCACCTTGGTTGGGTGTACGCAGTTGCAGCTGTCGCCTTAAATGCTGGGTTTATCGGTTACGCGCTCAAGCTGTATCGAGATCTGACCCCCAAGGTTGCTATGCGCCTGTTCTCCTACTCGATAACTTATCTATCACTGCTATTTATCGGGATGGCCGTCGATGTCGCGGTGCGAGGTCACTGATGGCCGTCCATGAGCCGCTCGATCGAAGGCGGATATCCCGCTTCGGGCCCAGGGTGTGGATTTTTCTGCTGCTGGTTTCGGTTATTGTTGTGGTGGCGTATGCGGTCTATGCAGCCTCACTGTCTGATACCACCTCCACGACCGCGTCTGCGTCGCTTGGGTCGCTCTCCCAGGTTCAGTCTGGAAAGTCACCGTTGGTTGGCAAACCGGTGCCGAACTTCTCGTTGCCAGAGCTTACTCAGAATGCGAAGCCGTCCTCAGGCTCGGTCTCCCCGTCGGAGTTTGTGGGCCATCCGCTGGTGATCAACTTCTTCGCCTCCTGGTGCACAGCGTGTCAGGCGGAGACCCCGATGTTGGCCTCTGTCGCTCAAGGTCTTGGGCATAAGGTCGATTTCCTGGGCATCGATGAGAACGATACTGACACCACCAAGGCTCTGGCGTTCATCGCGAAAAACCATGTCGACTATCCAGTGGTCACCGATCACGCCTCTCTTCAGGGCAAGTATCTCCTTATTGGGTTACCGACGACGGTCTTTGTCGCATCTAGTGGGAAGGTTGTCGGTGTGGTTCAGGGTCAGATGAGCAAGAGTGTGCTGGAGCATTGGATATCTCGGATTGATTGAGTCAAGTTTCCGGTGAGTGATTGCCGGAACCGGCTAGTGGATCGATGAGATTGCTAGCCGCAACCCCGAAGGGGGGTGCCAGGTTGGATATGGGAAATTTGGGATTAAGAAAGGGGGTGAAGGTTGAATAAGGGCGCAAGAATAACTATTGTTCTTGTCTCCGCCGCAGTCGCTGTTGGATTGATTTTGTTTGGTATCTTCGGGTATCTGCGAACCTATCCGCCAACGGTTGTGTTTACGCCTTCTCCTACGCAACCACATACGGTTGACGTGACGTTACAGGTTGATGGAGCAGTTGGAACAGGACCTCACCCGGCATGGGTGGGCTGGTACGCTAAGGACGCACAGGGTAAGTGGGTTCGCACGACGTTGTACCAGGTTCCTGAGAAGACCTATGTGCATGTGACTGTCTTGGAGTACGATAGCGGCGGTCCGCTGCGTAACCCATACTGGGGCAAGATCACGGGCACGGTCGGCAATAATGCTGTACTGAATGGAAAGGCCGTTAGCCTCCTGAATGCGGCAGCCGGCAACGGCATAGCGCACACCATGGTTGCTCCTGCGTTAAATCTTTCGGTACCTATGTGGGGTCTGTCAGGCACAGAAAAGACATTCTGCCAGTCAGGTCCTTGCACTATTAATAATGCCCATAACACCGAGAGCTTTACCTTCTACACAGGTAACCATCCACACAACTATCGCTGGCAGTGCTTCGTGCCCTGCGGCGCTGGTTTCTTGAATGGTAACGGCGGTGCTATGGCATCGACTGGCTACATGGCTGGGTTCTGGAAGGTGGTGGCCTGATGGCGATGACCGAAGAGGAGATGAACGAGCGTAGGGAATACGCGAAAAAGGCGGGTTGGAAGATCTTTGCCATATGGCTAGTTCTTTCGATCATCGCCGTCGCGTTGATTCTCTACGTCTGGGGACCACATATGCCGCCAGGCGATATGACTACCTCAGCCGCGAGCCAGCAGTTCGACTTCAAGGTGCTCACCGCCATGGTGGCGCCGGTGTTGTTGATGGTCTGGGTCTATGGTGGCTGGTCGTTGATCAACTTCCATGCGACCAAGACCGATCGCGGAGACGGTATCCCGTTGCGAGGAAATCGCAAGGTACAGGGCATCTGGTATGTTGGCTCCGCCGTACTGGTCCTCTTCTTGGCCGGTTTCGGTACCTATGAGTTGATCAATGGCAATGGCGTTGGTACCGGTGAAGGGCCGTCGCCGATTTGGAAGCCAACTGCGAAGCACATGTTGGTCGTGCAGGTTATCGCCCAGCAGTGGCGCTTTACTTATCGGTGGCCGCAGTTTGGCGGTATGGAGACGACCTCGATCAACCTTCCAGCCAATACCACGGTTCAGTTCGATGTGACCTCTCTGGATGTCATCCATGACTTCTGGGCCTACCAGCTTGGAGTCAAGGCGGATGCCAACCCAGACGTCAATAACGTGGCTTACACCACGACGTCGAATCAGCTGGGACGGTTTACCGTTCGCTGCGATGAGCTATGCGGGATCTGGCATGGTGCCATGTATAACTACGGCCACGTCGTCTCGAAGTCGGCCTTTTATAGCTGGGCCTCGAACATGGAGGCGAAGAATGCTTCGGTAACGAAGCTGCTCCCGCCGTTTGCCACTACTTACACCCCGTCGTACTCCGGTGCTGGCGGTGGTTACTATCCGTCGTATGACCCGAACGGTCATGCGGTGACGTACTAGAAGGAGCTTGTAAATGGCAATTGACATGACGCCAGCCGCCGGGGTCGGTGCTCCTACCGATCTCGAGGCTCGGGGCCTCAAAGCCGCCAAGCCATGGTTTACGGGTAACCTGCTGACTGCTCTCATTGGTGGAGCAATCGGCTATGCCTTTGGCCATTGGCTCGGGAACGCCATCGCTTCGAACTATTCGATCGTAGCCAGTGGTGCCCAAAACGAGGTGGCTATCTACCTCTCGTTGATCATCGGTTGCGTCGGCTGGTTCGCGGGGCTTGGTACCTTCAACTATCCGATTCAGAAGCTGCTAGGGCTCGAGCCTATCGATCCTCCTAAGAGCGAGAAGCGGACGTTCTGGGAGCATTTCAGCTACTCGACAGATCACAAGGTTGTGGGAGTTCAGTACCTTTTTGGTATGCTGCTCTACTTCCTCGTTGCAGGACTGTTAGCGCTTGGTATTCGTACCGAGCTGCTCTCTCCGGTGAACCACATTTGGGCGCCGGATACCTACATCGAGATAGTGGGCGAACATGGCACCATGATGATGATGATGATGACATCTGTCGTCATGGGACCATTCGGTAACTACCTGATCCCACTCATGATTGGGTCGAAGAAGATGGCCTTCCCTCGGCTCGAGGCTGCCTCGTTCTGGTTTACGGTACCGTCCTTCTTGATCCTTCTGTCTGCTCTGTGGCAGGGTGGTTTCCAGTCTGGTTGGACCGGTTATGCCCCGCTGTCGATTCAAGGGGGCCCGGGTCAAAGCGACTATGATGTCGCCTTTGCACTGATGGCCTTTTCGATGATTTGTGCCTCCATCAACATGGTGGCCACGATCATCAACTATCGTGCGCCCGGACTGCGCTGGTCTAGGATGCCGATCTTTGCATGGGGGATGATTACGGTCGCCTTCACCATGCTGTTGTCGGTACCAGTGCTAATAGATGGACTCTATGTAATGAGCCTCGACAGAGGCGTGCGCACAGCGATGCTCTATGCAGGGCATGGCGGTAGCTCGTTCCTGTGGGAGAACCTGTTCTGGTTCTTTGGCCATCCAGAGGTCTACCTACTAGCGTTGCCTGGATTCGCACTCACCGTTGAGTTGTTGCCGGTCTTTGCTCGTAAACCTGTGTTTGCGCTAAAGACCTCCACTGCTGGACTCATTGGTGTGGCGGTATTGAGCTTCTTTGTGTGGCAACATCACCTGTTCATGTCCGGTATGAATCCGGATATGCGACCGTTGTTCATGTTGACCACCGAGCTGATCTCTATCCCGACCGGTTTCCTATACCTTGTGGCTATGGGTACGGTTTGGAGAGGTAAGATCCGCTTCGAGGTCCCGATGCTCTTCTTGCTGGCGGTGTTCTGGAACTTCCTCTGGGGTGGCGTCACTGGCGTCTACAACTCAGACGTTCCTGTGGATGCCCTGGTGCACGGAAGCTTCTTCGTTATGGCGCACTTCCACTTTACGATTATGGGGCAGCTGATCTTTGCGGTCTTTGCCGGGGTGTACTACTACACGCCGTTGATCTTCGGTATTAGGTTGAACGACAAGCTCGGGAAGATCAGTTTCTGGATCATCTTCGTGGCCTTCAACTCGACCTTCCTGCCGTTGTTCATGATTGGACTGCTTGGACAGCCTCGACGTGTGTTTGAGTACGCAGTGCGTCTACAGCACCTAAACCAATGGGTCTCTGTATCTTCATACGTGCTCGGCTTCGGTATTTTGCTGTACGTGATCAACCTGGTGTGGTCGCTGGCCGTGACCAGGACACCTGCTGGGCCGAATCCTTGGGAGTCGCGTGGGTTGGAGTGGCAGGTTGGCTACCCAGTACCACGTGACAACTTCGAGAAGATTCCGGTCGTGCATCGTGATCCGTACGGTTATGGCACCGGTGATGATACTCCGGTGGCAGACTTGAATCCGGTCGGTGATAAGGCCGCTGTAGTGACTGGGGGTGATGCATAGTGGCTACTGATGTTCAGTCAGCAGACGCGCAGCCAGTAATTGATGAGGAGCAGTACTACCACGATGCCCAGCTTGGGGCGTTGTGGACGGCTTCTCGTACGTTGATTCCGGTCGTTGCAGCTGCCTTCGGTGGTATCTATTTCGCTTACTTCTATTTGAGGTCCCTGAACTCGAATGGGCTTTGGGATCCTCATGGGCAGACGGCATCGAAGATTATTGGGCTATCCATCCTGCTGTTGGTGGTTGCTGGGACGGCGATGCAACTGATGGCATCGAGGAGATTGCGCCGTGGTTTCAGTACTGACTTCATCGTCGGTACTGCGGCCAACGTGTTGTTCCTCGTGATCGCGACTGGCCTACAGATTTGGGAGCTCACCCGGCTTCCATTTCCCCCAGCTGCCAGTGGCTATGCTGGTGTGTTCATCGCCTTCGCGCCGGTCAATGCACTCTGTATAGGTCTTAGTGCCTATTGGGTGTTTACGTTGATGATGCGGGCTATTCGAAGCTATAGCTTCTATCGTGCAGACGGTGGTATCGGGGTCTCGGCCCATCGTGCCGCCGAGAACTTCAGGGCTAACCTCGACGGTTTTGGCGCTTATGGCATATTCTTTATGCTGCTGTCGATTCTGTCTTGGTACCTGTTCTATGTGCTGCACTAACTGGGAGTAGTTCGAAGTTAGTTGGTCGTGCGATTGAGGAACCGGAGTTAAGAGTAGTGAATACGAGAGCGAGCAGGAAGGTGGTCGGTAGATGTTTTCATTTGTGATCGTTAGCCTCCTCTCGCTCTCGTGTCTTCTAAAGGGTGGACTCATCATCCGTCAAGCTGGTGGTATTCGTGGAATCAAGGGTCGCCTTGGTCTGAGTATCGTCGCCTTGGGCGTCTTGATGGATCCCTTTGCGGTCGACTACGCTGCTCGTTCGCTCTGGTTCCATTCGCTCTTGCTGGTGGTTGCATCGCTCTGGCTCATCCTGGTCGTACT
>DAHZQE010000320.1:0-6966 GCA_027409005.1 Ferrimicrobium sp.
CGAGATCTCTGGTGTGAAGTCAAAGGCGCCCGTGTGGTCCACCCAGATGCTGAGATCCTCCTTTTTGTAGGCCATGAATTCGGATCGAGCCCGCGAAGGCGCTAGAGGAAGCCGAAACTCCACATGTTCGGTCCTGAGAGCAAATGGATTGAAGTGTGGCTCGACGGTGAAGCGAACGATCAGACAGCCGCCTTCAGCAGCCCAATCTTTGATCTCAGGTGGATTCCCAGCCTTGGCAGTGGAAGAGCCCTTTTCCAGCTGGGCGACGAGCGTGCTCCCACGGTTACGGCTACGAGCCTTCCGCACACCATTCGCAGATTTATGCAATCTCGGATCAGGTACGTGAAGCTCAGTATGGAGCAAAGCCAGTCTAGGAAATTCCCGCTGAGTGATGAAACGCCATTGGTGCTCCCAGCTTCCTGAAGTTTCCTTTACGGATCCATCATCGTTCGTTTTCGAAAGCTTCGACACCAGCTGCGCAAAGGTAAAAAGGCGGTCATACCTCAGTCCGGTGCTCTGTACTTCAGACGCTCCCAACTCGACACCTCTGGCAGACTTCAACGGATAGGTAAAGAGTGCCTGGACCTTGGGTTTCGATGCTGTCTCGTGTGGCTTCTCATTGCCGTCTTTACTCAGATTAGACTTTCCGTTCAGGCCAAGACGTCGGCAACCAGCGATCGAAATCGGCTTCCTGGGAGTCGAAGCTGCGGCCACCCTGTCAAAGGCGACAGCCCATAGTATTGGCCCAACAAGGACAAGAGTCACGAGGCATGCTGCGGATGTGAAGTACTCAAGGTAATGCTTCAGAAATGCAAGTCCCATTGACATTTTGAAGCCGGGCTGTCGTCCGAATGGGAAGTAGGATTCTTATCTCCAAAAAGGAGAAGTAAGGGCGGCTGACGGTGCTGAGCTGGGTGACGCCGTTCCACAATGAGATGCTGACAGAGTACTGGCAGAAGTGTCACAGCCTCTATAAGCCATTCTGATGAAGTCGGAATCGTGAGGGCAGAGGGCAGAATGTACGAATGCGCCGCGGTCTGTTGCGTGAGTTGGCGGTCGAAGAACCAATTCCATGCAGACCCACTTTACTGAAGTCCGCATAGTCCACCGGGAGATTTTGTGCCTAAGGCGGCGAAACGCGACCTGGAGAACTTCACGCGTCGTGAAGACGGCAGCGACCAGGTCTCATTCATGCCCACCAGCAGACTCCTCACTCTAGTGTCAGGAGACCGTAGCATAGATGTGACCATTGCCCACGAGATTGCCATGGCCGCGTCGACAGAGGTCATTCCCGTCGGCTCCTCTCCTGCGCCCGTGCCGAGTCAACTCCCGGCATCAACTCGTAAGAGAAGCGTTCTCTGCTCCTCGCCGAAAGCTGACGGTCGCACAGATCGATTGCCTACGGTCTCTGCCTCGGAAGCTTTGCAAGGCCTGCAAAGTAGATATCCGGCCAGCGCTGCGACTGGCCTTCCGGACTTGGATAAGTATCTGGCTGGCGGTGCTTGTATTCACGGTGGCTTTGAACGCGGTAAGGTGACTGAATTATGGGCTCCAATAGGAGCCGGAAAGACCGCTATCCTGTAAGTCGTCCAAGGTCAATGGATGTGGCCGAACAGTGCTAATAGCAGCAGGCTACAGGTTGCTGCCAACGAGCTTCTTCGGGGCCATAAGGTCTTTTGGATTGGTGCGCGCTGTCACGACTTCCTGCTGGCGATATCCGCTGACAGCACACTAGATGCCGATGGCGGACGCTGTGCGGAAAGGGTGCGATCCGTCTTGGCTCATCGATCCCAATCAACCATAAGCACGCCTGCTGCTGACGCAACAACATCGAAGTATTTAAGCAATTTCACATCGCTGACAATGCCGACCCTCTCGCAATTGCTAGCGTTGTTGTTACACCCAAAGCCTGACTTTCCGCCTGAGAAGACATCTTTGCTTATCGTCGAAGACTTCAATATGCTGGTTGATGTAGACTATCCCCGAATCCTCTTCAACAGTGCTGGAAAGACGGAACAGCAGAAGTGGCAGGCGGGTCGCAGATACGCTGTTCTCGGGACGTTCATCACTGCTCTGAATAAGCTGGCCACACTGAAAGACTTTGCAGCGCTTGTCACAACAGGGTGTGCGTCTCGGACGCGATCAGGCACAGGTGGCGGTTCCGCACTTGTACCCGGTATTGGAGGCCAAGAATGGGACAGCGGCATCTGGAACAGGATTGCGGTATTCCGCGACTTTTCAACACGCTTCGTTGGGGTACAAAAACTGCGAGGCCGCAGTCTCATCAGCCGTGAGGAAATAGGTGAGGCTGGCAAATTGTTTGCCTTCGACATCGATCCGACAGGGCACATCCTCCAGCGAACAGCCGACGAGAGATTAATGCCTAGCGACATTGCCAAGAAAGTGCTCCGGAGTCCAGTCAAAGCTCGTAAGCGAAGATTTGATGAAATTGCAGACTCTGAAGACGAAGAGGCTGACGAATACGGCTGGGCCAACACCGACGAGGATGCCTTCGCAGACTCCACTCATGGCGATCCTGGCCCCGGTCCCGTGGGATGAGAGATGACGGTTGTCTGCGACTATCGCAGCTTCTCGACGTTGTGGCCGCTCTTCGAGCATCTTTGACAATGTTCTTGACGAGCAAGCCGATGCCAAGGACGTGCGATTGCGTCTTCGAAAGGACCCTTCTCATCAGCGGCTTCGACACGGTATCAGGACCATACCTGTCCGATACGACAGCCACGGTCATGCAGTTCTATGCTGGGGCTGCAGTCGGT
The DNA here is from genome assembly GCA_027409005.1 of Ferrimicrobium sp. Classification (GTDB taxonomy): domain Bacteria; phylum Actinomycetota; class Acidimicrobiia; order Acidimicrobiales; family Acidimicrobiaceae; genus Ferrimicrobium. The sequence goes on from DAHZQE010000320.1 coordinate 2,778, forward strand.
ACCTGATGTCCCGCAGCGCTCAGACTGACAAAAATGAATCCCTTGGACTACAGTCCACGCACCGTTGTCTCTCTGGCTTGCGCGACGTGTTCTTGATCTTTCACGAATGAAGAGAGAGCGGCGCATACCGGATCGACACACGTGAGCTCTGCACAGAGAGTCGCATGAAGTTGCTTGTTTGCAAAGGGCGCGATGCGGACCCGGGCGGACGTGCCTACATCGACACGACCTGCGCGTTTCGGAAGACTGAAACAGGCATCGCGACGTCGGTACACCTACCGACAAGGTTACGACAGCGCGAGCGCGAAGAGTGGAAGAGGGGAAGAGGCTCCGACTGCCCAAGGCGGCGAATTTGGCGCTTAGGATTGCCTGCGCGGGGTACCGTCCAGCCCACTTCCCCACGTCACTGCGCGGCTTCGAGGTGTTCGCCAGCTGCCATTTCCGAGAAAGAGAAGGCGCTGCTGGTTCTCGCCGTGAAATCCAGACACCAGTCAGGCACCAGAAGGAACTTAGAGCCCGGCATGGTCATAACGGGACGTCAATAAAACATAAGTGCTTTTCCTCTTCCCCCGTTCTCCACTACTTCTCCCTCGCAGAATACAGCTAGCATTCACATCAGTGATCTTTCATACTACACAACATAGACTTGCCCTCAATAAAACAAATCTCACAATGGCGCCCTCAGCTATTTCCGTTGAGCAGAATGATGTCGCCAACCTACCCCTAAAGCTTGATGGTGCGAAGAACGGCGTGAAAGGCAAGACTCACAACAACGTGCAGATGATGGAGTCGGAAGAGAAGACGCAGTACGTACTGCGGGCATATCGAACACTCATTGCCGACCTATGTCAACAATTCAACATGGGCCACCCTGGGTAAGCCGGCAGTCTCCAAATTCACAGTGACGTTACTGACACTCCTCCAGCTCCGCCATGGGCATGGCAGCCATTGGTATCGCTCTTTGGAAGTACACGATGAAGTACTCGCCTTCAAATCCCGACTGGTTCAACCGCGATCGATTCATCCTATCGAACGGCCATGCCTGCTTGTTTCAGTATACCTTCCTGCACCTTGTTGGCTACAAGAACATTACATTCGAGCAATTAGCCAGCTATCACTCCGACCGATGGGATTCGTACTGCCCTGGTCATCCTGAGATCGAGCATCCAGGTGTTGAGGTCACCACCGGTCCTCTCGGCCAGGGTATCGCGAACGCAGTCGGTTTGGCTATGGCGACGAAGCACCTTGGTGCCCAGTACAACCGCCCGGGCTACGACCTCGTCAACAACATGACGTGGGTGACGATCGGAGACGCATGTCTGCAAGAGGGTGTCGGCATGGAGGCGATCCAGCTCGCTGGACACTGGAGGTTGGACAATTTGTGTGTCATTTACGATAACAACAATATCACTTGCGACGGCTCTGCAGACATTGCGATGTCTGAGGACGTCAACATGAAGATGCGGGCGAGTGGTTTCGAGGTCCTTGAGGTCGAGGACGGCAACTACGACGTCGAGAGCATAGTCAAAGCTCTCGTTGCAGCTCGTGGGAACAAGGAGAGGCCGACGTTCATCAACATCAAGACGACCATCGGCATTGGCAGCAAGAAGGCCAACCAAGCTGCTGTCCATGGTACACCATTAGGCAACGACGATATCAAGCACATCAAGGAGACGTACGGCTTCGACCCGAACAAGACTCTGCAGGTCCCGCAAGAAGTATATGACTTCTTCCGGGAAGCTATCCCCCGTGGCCAGCAGCTGGAGGCTGAGTGGAACCAGCTGCTATCGCAGTATAACAAGGCGCACCCTGATATCGCCACCGAGTTCGAGCGCCGGCGAAAAGGCCAATTCACCGCTGAGGACTACCTCAAGTTCCTTCCCAAGAAGGGGGATCTCCCTACCGAGCCTACCCCCTCCCGCAAGTCCGTCGGCACAATGATGAACCCTCTCGCCCAAAACATCAACAACTTCATGGTTGGGACCGCCGACCTCACCCCTTCAGTCAACATGGCCTGGAAGAACAAAGTCGATTTTCAGTCTCCCGACGTGCGGCCTGCCTGCGGCATCAATGGCAACTACACCGGCCGGTATATCCACTGGGGTATTCGCGAACACGCCATGGCATCAGTCTCCAACGGTCTCGCGGCATACAATCGCGGCACTATCCTCCCCGTTACCTCATCCTTCTTCATGTTCTACATCTATGCCGCACCCGGGGTTCGCATGGGCGCCCTGCAGAGTCTGCAGGTCATCCACATCGCTACCCACGACTCGATCGGGACTGGCGAAGACGGCCCAACCCACCAGCCTATCGAGCTGGCCGCTCTCTACCGCGCAATGCCGAATTTCCTCTACATCCGGCCGTGCGATGGTGAAGAGGCTGCAGGTGCCGTAATCGCCGCCGTCAACGCCAAGGAGACTCCGTCAATGATCTCCGTCGCCCGCCAAAACACTGAGCAATACCCTCAATATTCCAGCCGCGACGGCGTCCAGAAGGGTGCCTACGTCTTCGTCGAGGAGCAGAATGCCGACGTCACTCTCCTTGGCGTCGGAGCCGAGATGACGTTTGCCGTTGGCGCTGCCCAGGTGCTGAAGGAGAAGTACGGCATTCGCGCCCGCATCGTTTCGTTCCCTTGCCAACGGCTCTTCGAGCAGCAGAGAAGGGAGTATAAGAAGTCGATCCTGGGCACTGCTCCGCGCGTCATCATCGAATCGTACTCGGTCAATGGCTGGGAGAGGTACGCGGATGCGGGTTTCAGCATGCACTCGTTCGGCCACTCGTTGCCCAGGGAGTACATCTACGGCCGGTTCAACTTTGACAACAATAAGATCGCGGCGAAGGTGCAGACGGTTGTGGAAGATGCGAGGAAGCATGGCATTGAGACATTCCGGGGTGACTTCCGGGATCTCAACACGGACTATGTAAGGGATGTGTTCCATAGCGCTTTTGGGACGAGCCATGTGCCGGCTTGAGGGATCAGGTGGGACGAGTTGGGGTTGGTTGTACATACGCAGTTGTTGGGTTTGTCGATTTAGCGGGTAGGACTGGATTTCGTTCTGATCTCAATGCCACGGGCACTGCAATGCTCTCTCGTCCCCTGAATCTCTACACAGCTGCCCCTCCCCTAGACCGTCATCACTCGTTTGCCTCCCGGACATTGAACGCACTGCACGCTATCATGGACGAATTCATCCACAGCCTTGTCTGCAACAAGACCCCTTTCGCCAAGCCGAGGCCGATCTTCCCGCTTTCGCTCCCGCTCCGGCGGCATGACGCCTGGGGCCCGCACGAAAGCCACCGCCGCCTCTTTCAGCACTGCCTCACTCAGTCGAGACGGATTTGGAGACACGCCGCATACGCAAATACCCCGAGGTCCCTGAACGCTTGTTTAGGGGGCGCACCATCGCTATCTTCACTACTGCTCCCTGCGCAGCGCCGGCCGCTGCACAAGTCGGCACCGCAGCAACTTCGACACTGCATACGCTGACTGCCCTGAGTGAGGGGATTACCAAGCGAACATCTCCCGCCGACCCGCATTGCTTGCGGAGACACAGCGTTTGTTTCAGAACGCCCCGCCAAGACATTCTCGCCGTCGGCGAGATCGACCTGCCCACCGTCTCTTCCAGGTAGCGGCGACGGCGATACCGCCCATATTACAGATCGTACAGAGACCGTCAACAAAATGTCGTGGAAGCTCACGAAGAGTAGGGCTCCCACCTCAAGACCCTGGACGTTGTAGGGTGGGAGGTATAGTGTATTGTTCATACACTGATACTGTTGCACGCAGAGCTCAAGGAGACTCATCTCGCGCCCCTCGCCAACACCTTCTCCCGCTCCTCCTCCCAGTCCACCATCACCACCGAGTCGACGACTCCAAAGCCCTCATCCTCCGCTTCGACCTCCCCAGGCACACAAACGCCTGTACCGCAACCCGCACCTACGCCCACTAGCACGGCCAATGGCGCCGACGCGCGGAACATTGCTGCATCTGAAAACCTCATCTCACCGCCCGTCGCACCGGCACGACCCGGTATCCTGATCCTCACTTTACACGAAGGCCGGGGATTCAGTCTCCCGCCTGGCGCCGAGGCAGCTTTCCAGCGGCCAGGTCATGGCGGGAGCATGAGTACCGGCAGCTTTGCTGGTAGCTATATGGGCAATTCGGTGCGGCCGGGCTCGGCACAAG
>DAHZQE010000335.1:0-5258 GCA_027409005.1 Ferrimicrobium sp.
CAGGTTTGCTTCGGTGTGAACGATCGCCTTCGGCGGTCCAGTCGTGCCAGAGGTGGTAATCACTATCCGACTACCAGTCGGGAGTACAGGGGCGTGAGGATCGAGTTCATGGATACCATCGGAGTTGACGAGGCGATGAGCTGCCAGGACGGCTAACCGTTCCTCGATGCGCATCTTTGGTGAGCGTGGGTCCAGGACCGCTACCGCATCGTCTCGAGCCCAGCATTTGGCGATCATCTCGACGAGCTGCTCTGTCGGCTCTAGTTGGATCGCTACGAGTTGGTTCACGCCTCTAAACTAGCTCCTTGGAAAGCGGTCGCCGATCCCAATCGAGTACCGGCAGCGGCATTGTGTTCCTGGTGACGGTGATGTTTGACGGGAGTCGTCTGATGGGATCTGCGGGCCTGCTGGTCTTGACAGAAATAATCGGCCACGAGCCACGTTGGTGGCAAGTGGATCCGGTGGTAGCTAGTTGGAGGAGAGATGGAACAGTTCGCATGGGAGTCAAGAGGCGATTACACCGACATAAAGTTCGAGGTGCTCGACGGGATCGCGAAGATCACGATCAATCGACCGGAGGTGCGCAACGCGTTTCGCCCTCAGACGCTATTTGAGTTGCAGCGCGCCTTCGAGATCGTTCGGGATGACCCCGCTCTCGGGGTAGCGATACTGACTGGGGAGGGGTCGCTGGCCTTCTGCTCAGGTGGCGATCAACGCATTCGCGGCAACGATGGCTATATCGGCGATGATGAGGTTGCTCAACATGGTATTGGACGACTGAATGTACTTGATCTCCAGATTCAGATCAGACGGTTGCCCAAGCCAGTGATCGCGATGGTAGCTGGCTACGCTATCGGTGGGGGTCATGTGCTGCACCTGGTTTGTGATCTTACCATCGCTGCTGATAACGCTCGCTTTGGTCAGACTGGCCCACGCGTGGGAAGCTTTGATGGCGGATATGGGGCTGGTCTGTTGGCCAGAACCGTCGGCATGAAGAAGGCGAAGGAGATCTGGTTTCTCTGTAGGCAGTACGATGCCGATGAGGCATTGCGAATGGGTTTGGTGAACACCGTCGTCCCTCTCGAACGCCTTGAAGCAGAGACGGTCCAGTGGTGTAGAGAGATTCTTGCTCTTTCACCGCTTGCTCTTCGACTACTTAAGGCCTCCTTTAACGCCGCTGATGAGGGTCTAGCGGGGATACAGCAGTTGGCTGGTGATGCAACCATGCTGTTTTATATGTCAGACGAAGCCCAAGAGGGTCGCGATGCTTACCTCGCCAAGCGATCACCGGCCTTCGACCAGTTCCCGAGACGGCCCTAACCGATGGCGTCGCTGTCGCAATGGGTGGAAGGGGCTCGCCCTCGCACCTTACCTGCTTCGATTGCGCCAGTGCTTGCGGCAACTGGGTTGGCGGTGGGTAGCCATCACTTCCGGCCACTGTTGGCTGTGTTGGCCGGAGTAGTGGCGCTGGCGTTGCAGGTTGGTGTGAACTATGCCAACGATTACTCTGACGGTATTCGTGGTACCGATGAGGACCGAGTTGGGCCACTGCGATTAGTTGGGAGCAGGCTGGCGAGTCCGAAGGCTGTGCGCCTGGCGGCGCTGGCCTCATTCGCGGTTGCAGGGGTCGCGGGGCTCATCATCTGTGCCGACGTGAGTTGGTGGTTGCTCGCAGTTGGAGCGGTCAGTATCATTGCTGCTTGGTTCTACACCGGCGGCAGTCACCCCTACGGCTACTACGGTTTCGGCGAACTCTTCGTGTTCGTGTTTTTCGGGCTCGTGGCAACTTTGGGTACCTATTATATTCAAGCACTCCAGATCTCATCGCAAGCAGTGGAGATCTCGGTAGGGTTTGGGTCATTGATTACAGCGATCTTGGTGGCCAACAATCTACGCGATATACCCGGGGACACTGAATCGGGCAAGCGAACGCTCGCGGTGAGAATGGGTGACGATCGAACACGCGCGTTCTATGCGATACTGATGGTCGTGGGTGTAGTCACTTTCGCTCTTGCTCTCGGCTGGTCTTGGTGGCTAGGGTCGACTCTCATTCTTCTAGCGTTGCTTGTAAAGCCACTGCGCGCAATTGTTGGTCACGCCCAAGGTCGGGCGCTTGTACCTGTGTTGGCGGGCACCTCTCGCGTGACACTCGTGGCTGGAGTGTTAGGGCTTATCGCCTTCTCCTTCCATTAGGCGATCTAGGTTTAGCAATGTCGTACATCGCCAGCAGCCGAGGTCCATATACAAACTGAACTACGCAACAACCATGGAGGTGGCCGTGCTGGTCTTAGAAGCGATCGGCTTCAGGAGTGGGAGATTAGTCAACCAAGTGCGCCGACAAGGCTCCGTCCACATCCAGGAAGAGAAGGATGCCACGTGGAGATGTGCTCCTGATTTGCGAAAGCTTTGGTTGTCAACTCAAGAATTGAGTTGCTAGCTGGACTACCGCTGATGGTTGATCGTGGAGGACGTCATGCGCTCCCCGGTCGATCATGCGTACCTCGCAGGTTCCTAGCCCGCGAGCCCTTTCGGCCATAGCTCGATAGACGGTGTCGTGCTCTCCGTAGAGGTAGAGCAGTCTGGTCTTGGTCTCAGATAGAAGTGAGGTGAGGTTGGGTTGCTCGCCGGTGCCGTAAGTCCGAAGGGCAGAGGCGAGTGCATCGGGGTGATTGCTTGCCCGAAGCCTGAGCTCGCTATTGGTTAGACTCCTCCCTCCGAATAGCGGTGCCTGATTCCACTCCTCTAGAAAGGCGATGAACTCTTGGTTCTGTTGCCCTAACCCTGGCGAGTAGGGGAGATGCTCAAGTCGATCTGCAAGTTGTCCGTCGGAGGCTCGTCTGGCCGCCTGCGCCTCCGGAGTCTCGAGACCGAGATGGGCAGAGGCGATCACGGCGTTCGTGATCAGGCCCGGGTATAGGGAGAGCAACCAGAGGCCGAGTCGGCCACCCATAGAGTAGCCGAAGATATCGAAGTGAGGCCCAATGGTACACAGGGCGTCGAAGAAGCTGTGTGGTGTTCTAGAGTCGACGGTCGTTGCTCCATGACCCGGGCAGTCAACAAACCAGATGCGCCGATAGTGGGCGGCAAAGGGGGCGACGAGATCGTTGATCATCGCGAACCGGTTTTGGGTAAATCCATGAAGACAGACAAGGTCGCCATCGGGTGCACGGGTTTGGACCACCAGGGCCGCTACCGTGGAGTTAAGGAGAGTTTGTGATACCGTCAATGCTGACACCAGAGCCCCCTGGGGCAAACGTACGTCTTTTTTCCATCCTGCTAGATCAGCTTAACCGGCTAGGGGTCCACCATGTGGTGCTTGCTCCTGGATCGCGCTCGACGCCACTAGCGGTGGCTTTGGCGAGCTCTGCCATGTCGGTATCGGTGTGCTTGGATGAACGAGCGGCTGCATTCTTCGCCGCTGGCATTGCTCGCCGTAGCCGTGAACCGGTGATGGTCGTGACGACATCGGGGACCGCGAGCCTCGAGCTAGTGCCTGCCCTTGCCGAAGCTTCGCTCTCGGGTCTTGCCATCCTCGCGGTAACTGCAGACCGGCCGGCGCGTCTAAAGGGAGTTGGCGCACCTCAAACTCTCGATCAGCTTCAGGCCATGTCTAGCTATGTTGGCGCAACGATCTCGCTCGAGCTGGTCGCCTCGCTTAGCGAACGCGATCTGGGCTCAATCGCTCTTCAACTGGTCACCGAACTCATGAGGGGTGGACCGGTGCATCTGAACATCGGGATCGAGGAGCCGCTGCTGGGTCCGGTCATCGAAGGTGAGAGCGAGATCTCGTTGCCATCGACCCAAGAGCACGAGAGCATCGGCGTTCGCAGACCCGTGCGCACCACTCCAGCTCCGCTTGATACTGAACTGACCAGAGGGCTTTTTGACCCAGAGCGGAAGGGATGGCTGATGCTCGGTGGCGTGAGCCAGTCGGCTCTGCCGGATGTTGCGCCTGAGGAGACGATAGCTGGGGCGGCTCGCACGCTAGCGATGCGGCTTGGCTGGAGACTGGTGGTGGATTCGCGAACACAGCTCGCCGATAAAGGCGAGTGTGTGATTCACCTTGATCTTCTGACTCGCATATCGTTGCCACTACCTGATATTGCGGTGGTCATCGGCGATTTCCCACTGGCACGGAGTGCTATGGGGACACTGAGGGCGATCGTGGAACAAGGTGGCGAGGTCGTTACCTTGAATGACCGATCTGTCTTTCGAGATCCTGGTCGCTTCGTGACGACTGGCTATGTCGCTGATGTCAAGGAAACCCTGTACAACGCTTCGAAGCTGTTGCCCGAGGTTGTCTCAGGCCAGGGACCGAATCTACTCCGTCAGCTCGATGAGAAGATCGACGCTTTGGTGCAGGGCTTTGCAGAGACGCATCCAGATTCTGAGATCGCTGCCGCTCGTCGACTCTACAGTCTGTTGCATGGTGAGGAGGCTCTTTTTGTGTCAGCGTCGATGCCGATCCGCTACCTTGATCAGTTCCGTGGCTATCATCTCGACCCGCCATTGGTGGCCATGAACCGGGGAGCAAATGGTATCGATGGCGTCATAGCTAGTTACTTGGGGTTTGCTCATACACGACCGGAAGCATTGACTGCGCTTCTCATTGGGGATCTCGCCACTCTCTATGACGTCAGTGCTCTCATTCATCTACCGCTCGCTCATCGCGGTCTGATCGTAGTGCTTGATAATCAAGGAGGTCTCATCTTCGACCAGGTGCCACCGGCAACCCGAATCGCGCCCGAGGTGCAGACCGAGTATTTTGTGACACCACCAAGAGTACGCCCAGCAGGCGTGTTGTCGGGAATAGGTCTCGAAGTTATAAGAGTGAGCGATGCCAACGATCTTGATGCACTGGTTGAGCGGGCTCGTCTTGGAGAGTTCCTGGTGGCGGTGCTGGAGGTTGGTCGAGCGGTGAGTCATGAATCCCTCGGTAGTCTTTACGCACAGATCGATCGTCAACTCGCAAAGGAGCAGATGTACCCGTGACGCTGTCCGAAGACCTCAACTACCGTGGACTGATCAACCAGATGAGCTCTGATGAGCTCCTGGTGCAGATGGACTCGTCTCGTCTCTCGCTCTATGTGGGCTTCGACCCGACCGCCGATTCACTCCATCTCGGGAATCTGTTGGGCCTGACGGTCCTCCGACGCTTTCAGCGATCTGGCCATCGCCCCATTCTGGTGGCGGGAGGCGGAACTGGGATGATCGGCGATCCTTCCGGAAGATCAACCGAGCGGACCCTGCTCGATGAC
>DAHZQE010000338.1:0-4810 GCA_027409005.1 Ferrimicrobium sp.
GAGACCTCGCGCAGAATGCCCATTTAACTCCCTTACCCGGTTTCGTGTGGATAGTGCTCCTATTCGTTCCCGTTGCCTACGGAGGTAGATATTTCGGCATTATTGGATCTCTAGGTGCAGCGCTGAGCGGGATGATCCTCGTTATCCCGGAGATGCTGCTATTTCAACACAGTGTCGAACAACAATTGGGAACATACAGCATCACCGCCATCATGATCATCGTTGCCTTTGTGACTGGTGAGCGTCTTGAGGAGATACAGGCGATCAAACGTGCCTTGGCCGCCACCGATGAACTCTTTAGGAGTCAACAGCGTTCGAGCATTGTCTTTGAGAACAGCGTTGCCGCCATATGTATAACCGATACCGAAGGTAACATTCTCGAGGTTAATCGCTCATACTGTGAGCTGGTAGGACTGACAAAGGAAACGATAACTGGCCAAAACATCACGGACCTTGCCGATCCAGAACACAGTGTCAGCGACGCACAGACAATTCATCGTCTCGTAGCTGGTGAGGTTCAGAGCGTCAACTTCACCACACGCTGCCTACACAAGGATGGCCACTCAATTTGGGTAGACGCATTCTACGCGATGGTTCGAGACAGAGGCGGGGTTCCGATCTATATCGTCGCTTCATTTCACGACATTACAGCCAGACGAGCTAGTTTGGAAGCACTCAACAATTCAGAGAAGCGATTCCGATCCGCATTCGACGCATCGCCGATAGGCATAGCACTCACCAGCATCGATGGGAGGTTCCTTCAAGTCAACTCGGCATTGTGCGAAATGGTAGGACGAGATGCAACCGACGTTATCAACCTGGGTATCTTTGGATTGGCACATCCGTCCGATCGCGACTCAATAAACCAACTGCTACAAACTCACGATGATGTGATTCAGTTCACGAAACGCTATCTGCATGCGGATGGACATATATTGCACGTACAGGTGACCTGCAGCCTGATCCGCGACTCCGACGTCGATGAACGATACTTCATTTCACAGTTTCGAGATATCACTGAGGAGCGCGCCCGCTCCACGCAGCTCGTCCACCAAGCGCTCCACGACCCACTTACAGGGCTTGCCAACAGAGCCCTCTTCGAGGATCGCCTATCCCAGGTTAACGTGAGGTCGGAACGTCTAGGCAGCCAAAGCGCAGTCTTGTTGCTTGACCTCGACGACTTCAAGACGGTGAACGACACCGCCGGCCACCACATCGGTGACCAGATGCTTGTAGAACTCTCGCGTCGGCTTGAGAAGGTTACACGCTCCTCAGATACCCTATGCCGTTACGCCGGCGACGAATTCCTCTACCTCGCAGAAGGACTCGAGTCTCCCATGGAGGCAGAACAAGTTGCTGATCGTCTTCTCAGTGTAATCGACGAGCCGTTTCACATAGATGGAAGAGACTTCGCTCAACACGCAAGCATCGGGGTGGCAGTCTACGGTGCAAATGGGGTGGAAGACGCCAAGATCATCGAATGCGCCGACATCGCTCTATACGAGGCTAAACGTCTTGGGAAAGGCACCTATGTAGTATTCACGCCTGAAATGAATGAGAAAACATCCACCCGATTCCAGCTTATCCAGGAGTTGAAACACGCGTCTCTCTCGAATGAATTTTCCATGTCCTACCAAGCAATTCTCGATCTCGATACAGAGAGCATCGCCGGTTTTGAGGCATCGCTGCGCTGGGTACATCCACAACGTGGGCTAATGTTACCTGATGCATTCATTCCTCTTGCTGAACAAAGCGACCTCGTTCTAGAACTCGGTGCCTTTGCGCTCCACGAGGCCATCAGCAAAGCGCTATCATGGGAGATCAAGGGGGCACAGTCGCAGGCACCCTATGTCATGATCAACTTGACAACCCGCCAGTTCCATGACCCAAACCTGGTGACGATGGTTGATAAAGCGCTTGCTGCAAGTGGAATTGCACCAACCCGCCTCATCCTCGAATTCACCGAAGAGACTGCCCTTGATGACATCAGCACCACTGTTGAAGTATTGGAGAATCTGAAGCGCCTCGATGTGAGGACTGCCCTGCGGGACTTCGGAGCCGGATACTCCTCTCTCTCGTATCTCGCATTTCTGCAACCGAGCATCGTCAAAGTCGATCAATCCATCACACAATCGATACATGACACCGCGGTGTTAGAGACGATCGTCTTCCTTAGCCACAGACTAAACCTGTCAGTTCTCGCACAGGGAATCGAAACCATCGATCAGCTAGCATCCCTTAGGCAACTTGGTTGTGACCTTGGCCAAGGGAGTCTCATCGCCCACGTCCTGCCATGACCGATGGTCTGTGATGGTCTGTGATGGTCTGTACAACGAAACAAGATGATTTAAGAAATTAAGCGTCCGTCCAGGGCGGAAAGTAGCACTCGAATCGGTCTGTCAGGGGACTAACCGACCAAAATCAGGTACCGGAGTCTGACCGATGATAGACACAGGGATTTCGCAGCTGTTCAAGCTGGACAACCTAGCACACGCTGCGGTCGTTCACAATCCTGAGAGCGAGAGCATCATCTTCCATGGAGCGCAACAAGCTTGATGGAGACTCTATGGGAGCTGAACCAGTAAGCTCCCGAGCAAAGTAAAGCGTCTCATGCTCCGTGAGCCACATCGGACAGCCGGGCTGTCCACCGTTGAATCTCCCGATCCATTTGCGCAGGAATAGCGTTCTGGTTCTGGCTCGTCATGGAGGACACCGAACCCTATATTTGTTGGCCATCCATAACCTCGCTGCTGGTCGCGTCACACCTGTGATGTGTCTTTAGGCACACGTTGATCCACGTTTGACTTTGGGCCAACCGCTGCATCGCCAAGTTAAACTCTGAGTCCAATTCATGTAGCTATTGTGTACTAGACCACAGGTGTTGGCACGACCAGGTAAATTTGAAGACGCCTAGCACAGGGGCTGTAAACTGTGGCAAAAGTAGCTGATCCATGAAGAGGAGCCAGATGCGCAGGAAGAAGTCTGGATTGCCTCCAATACTGAGGATCCAAACGCAACAATTGTACGACCATCCATCGAGCACCCTCGGCATTACACCTCTTGAAGTGTGGTTCGATTTCGGGCCGACAACGCCCGCGGGAGTCACTTGGTGACACCTTCTTCAATCTCATTCAACTTTCGAGATCAGCGTTCGCGTCCATCAGGCACCGAACTTGCTCCTCGCTGGCGCGGTGTTCTGCACCTTTGCGCTCTTGGGGTCGCACTACCGGCCAGTGTCGCACTGCTAACCAAGGATGGGGCGAGCATTGGTGTCATTGTCTACTTACTAGGTTTGATTGCCCTCTATGCAATCAGTGCTGGCTACCACCTGCTGCCAGTTTCGTCTATAACACGCGAACGGCTCCGTCGGGCTGATCGTGCAATGATATACCTATTCATTGCTGCCTCTGCTACGCCGTTCTTTCTTCTCGCTGGGACTGGATGGCTCTTCGACCTTGCACTAGTTGGAGTTTGGATTGGTGGTACCAGTTGTGCTCTGCTCACGTGGATCGGCGTCATGCCGAAGGGGGTTATCAGCGGGCTGGCATATATCGCCCTAGGCTGGCTCGCGGTGATCACTCTGCCACAGGCGATTCATAACCTGAGCGCCACCGAGATCATCCTATTTATTGGAATGGGAGTCATCTACAGCTTAGGAGCTGGTGTGCTTGGGTTTCGATGGCCCGATCCCGCCCCTAAAGTTTTCGGCTACCACGAAGTTTGGCACGCCATGGTCGTCCTTGCGAGCGCATGCTACTTCGTGGTCGTCTGGTCGCTAGCCGCTCCTCATCATGTATAGGTGAACAGCTTTCTGGTCACTAACAACCGCTAGCTCAGCCCACGTAGTGCAACCACCTGGGACCATAGGTGGATACAGGACCGCCAAGAAGGCAGCGCCGACAACTCCGCTCTGCGAGCTAAGCATATCGACTGGCTATTAGATCTTTGTGATCAGGTTGAACACCTGACTTAATAGAGCCGGAGATAGTAGGGATAAGCGAATATCCGGCGCCATCAAGCGGCCAATGCGCAATCATCTTGGATTCTCTTCGGTGTCAACACTAGCACCGAGGAGGGAGTTCAATCCCTTCGCCACCAGCAGGTTGATCTCCGTGGAACTCATTCCCACTTCAACGATCAGTAATGTGGTGACCACGGTGATCGTCGGACGATTCCACGGTAAGTGCAACATCGGCGCTCGATGTCCGGCAGGCCATGCTTCATCGGTATTCTTTACGGCCGCCAAGAGGATAGGAGTTGCATATCTCGAACTCATGATTCCCACTCCGCGCTTCAACTCCCCTAATCCAGTAGGGCGCTGTGACAAGGGAACAATCCGTCCTTCTGGAGCGATGGTGATGACACCGCCGTTGTGCAAAATCTCATGGGCTCTCTTGACAGTGAACAACGCACTTCGACCATGACCCGCAGGAATCGCCCCCACCAGTCTCAGCGCTCGGCCTAGAATCGGCCTGGCAAAGAAGTCGCCCCTGACGAAGGGACGCGGATACACGCCCCATCGCCGGAATGCGACGGTACCTACAAAGAAGTCCAAAAGACTACGATGGTTGCTCGCTATGATCACGCCCCGATCCTTGACCGACTCGAGATCCACATCATCGATATGCACCTTTGCTATGACCGAGAGTGCGATGGTTGTCAGAGCAGCACATATTGCGAGGGCTACCTTGTGGGCGCGTATATCTCTCAGCAACATACAAAGCGCCTTTTCTGTAGGCAAAACATTATCATCGAAAAAGTAGTTTCAAGTCATTCGTCCAAGAACTATGCGAATCGTAGAAACGATTGA
>DAHZQE010000344.1:0-31582 GCA_027409005.1 Ferrimicrobium sp.
GCTGCCGAGCTTCTTTTTGTGCGCGGAATATGCCGATCTGCGCAACTTGGCACTGACGGTTACCTAACGACTACGCAGGTAGAGCGCATTTCGCCGCAGTGGGACGATGTTCTGCCCTCGGACTTGGCCTCCGAATTAGTCCAGGTCGGGCTATGGATAAAGGAAAAGCGCGGCTACCGAGCCAAACACTGGACTGACTACCATTTCTCGCTTGGCCTGCATGTTTACAAGCAGGGTGGCGAACTCGGGAACCACCAGCGTTGGCACGCAAACAGAGGGGTGGTCAGCCCAAAATGCCCCTTCTGTGCCCCCCTCATCGCTAGCGATATCGCTACCGATTCGCTAGCGATATCGCTAGCGATAGACCCACCGCCAACAGCCCAAACGCAAATTCGGACCAGCCTTGAGCCTCCCACGCTAAAAGTCGAAAGACGGAGTAGTAGGAGGGGCTCACGCATCCCCGAGGACTTTGCACTTACCGAGCATTTGCGCTCGTATCCCGTAGCTCAGGAAGCTTTACGAAAAGGGGCAGACCTCGAAGCACAGTTTGAGCGATTCCGAGACTTTCACACCGCAAAGGGGACGATTCACCAAGACTGGAACGCCGCATGGCGGTATTGGATCGGCGGCTTCAAGGGCTACCCCACGCCCCGGCCGCCAGCCGACGACCGTTACCGCTCGCTTGTCGGGGATATTCAAGCCAGCTACGAAGAGGAGGCATAGATGCAAGACCGAGATATATTCCAGTTATGGCTGATGTGCGCGAAAAAGTGGCCCCGGCTTTTCGAGCTGCCGGTGCCGATCGAGCGAGACCCAACAGATCGGGCCGTCATGCTCGAGGTCTGGCAAGGGACGATCGGCGACCTCGACCCGAAAGCGGTAAAGGCTGCACTCATGGAATGGCGGGGCCAGTACCCACCAAACGTCGGCGAGATCCGAGAAGCCGTCATGTCGCTGTCAGAGCGCACGACTGGGAGCGGACTCCCAACAGTCGATCAGGCCTGGACCGAGCTTTTGACCGCCGTCCAGAGGATCGGAGCCTACGGAGACCCAGTCTGGTCTCATCCCTGCATCGAACAAGCGGTAGAGGCGATCGGCTACAAGGCGTTCTGTGCATCGGCAATAGCGGACGTTGGGACCTGGCGAGCGCAATTCCGTGACTTCTACGCTACGATCTGCGCCCGATTCCAGCGGGACACTCGCCAGCCCACCCCGGCCCTGGTGGCATACACGGGTTCCCAAGTCGTCGCAGGGGCAATGAGGGCGATTCGAAGCGCAAAAGATGAGCCGATATCCCTAGGGGACGTCCTAAGTCGCCCTCCGAAAGACGCAGAAGAAGAGTAAGATTAGAAATGCTAAGCTTAGGTGAGGAAAGGAGCCGTTTTGCTAACAGGCATCGACACATCCGCCTGGAACCATCCAAACGGAGCAGGGATCAACTTCGCAGAGGTGAAAGCATCCGGCGTTGATATCGCCATCCAGCGTGCCACCGATGGCCTTGGATTGCAAGTACGTGGTTTTCTGGTCAATTCGGTCGATTACTTTTACCCTTACGACGCACCCGCAGCACTAGCCGCTGGCCTCACGCCTGGTGCCTACCATGTGCTCGATCCACTCTCTGATATCGCCGCCCAAGCGGATCTCTTTGGTGCTACTGTCGGAACCGGTGTCGGCATTCGAGCGATTGACGTTGAGCCGACAGCCCAGGAGCAAGTCAGCGCAGCGACCGCAAACGCTCAGATCGCACAATTCAAAGATATCGTGAGTTCAAGGCTCAACCGCCCTGTTGCCCTCTATTGTGACGAAGCCCGTGCCCAGTGGCTGGGCGTTGCCCCAGAATGGCTAGCATCCTACGGACCGGCAGCACCGACCGGACCAGCGATGTGGCAAAACTCAGATACCGGCTCGGTCGCTGGCGTAGTGGGCAACGTGGACCTCGACCAATGGCTCGGTTCCCCATCCGACCTCGTTAGATATTTAGGAGCAGCTGTGACAAATCCACCTAACGACCCGTCCAACGCCGAGGTGGTGGCGATCATCTCGTCACCGACAGGACAAGGCTACGGAATTTTCGCCTCGGACGGAGGTGTGTTCACATTCGGCGACTTTGTCTTTTATGGCTCTGCGGGAGCGATCAAACTCAACAAGCCTATCGTGGATGCTGCACTCACGCCGAGTGGCAAAGGCTACTGGTTGTGCGCTGCTGATGGTGGGATATTCACCTACGGTGATGCTAAGTTCTGCGGATCGACAGGCAACCTTGCGCTGGTGAAGCCGATCACTCGTATGACGCCGACTCCCAGCGGAGACGGCTACTGGCTGATCGCCCTCGACGGTGGGGTCTTCAGTTTTGGAGATGCGAGTTATTTCGGGCGAGTGACCTATGCCTAACATCCCAACCGTCAAGCTCGGCAAGCTACCTCCCGTTAGGCCGCCCGGGCTAAAGGATCTCAGTGCGTATGCCACGCTGCCTCCTCCTCCACCCACCTCCCTCGGTCTAGCGCGCACTCCGTGGGAGTCCTGGGGGATGGATTGCAACGACGTAATCGGAGACTGCATCACCGAAGGCACGCTAGTGAGCGGTCCCAAGCCTAGGAAGGTGGTTCGGAGTCGCTACTCAGGCCCAGTAATAACGCTCAAATTCGCTTCGGGGAAGCACCTCACCGTCACCCCCAACCATGCAATACTCACCCCAAGAGGGTTCACCAGAGCGCGCTTCCTCAAGCAGGGCGACGATGTTGTCAGCACATGCTGGACGCAGAACACCGAGTTGGACATCGATCAAACGCCAACCGCTATTGAGGATATATTCGCGACGTTCCAACGGGGTCGTCCGACTGCGAGCCAGCTTGCGCCTAGAAGGCTCATGCGAGGCGCCGTTGACTTCCACGGCGATGAGTTGTTCATGTATGGCGATGTCGATATTGAAGGGGCCGAGGGCCTTTTGCAGGGTGAACTGGACTCCACGCTGTGCCAGCCACACAGCCAACACCAGATCGCTAACAGCGCACAGTTGCAGGCTAGCTTCCATAGTGCGGGCACGTCTGGCCGCGGCTCTCGGCGATTGGCGACTGCCGCGGCGAGCAGCATTAGCGGGCGCGGCGATTCGCTGGCGCTCTTCAACAGTCATGGCAGTGTAGCGGAGGCCCAGTTGGGCACCCTGAGTTCTCAAGGTCACGCCTCGGGAGGCAAGAAGCCTTTGGAGCCGCTGCACATGGATCCCAGACTCTCTCGCCAGAGCCACTATCCCCTCTCCTGCTTGGTAGCGAGAAATGATTCCATCCAGGTGGGGGGCGGTAGCCCGGTCGTAGAAAAGCCGATTACTAGCGGCTGCGCTCCGGATTTCTATGCCAGCAGCCTGCAACCGTCTGGTGAGGGTGCTATGACTGACCCCCATCTCTTTAGCAACTTGAGTGACCGATTTCCCGGTGTTGTATCGACGGATCGCGTCCTCGACATCGATATTCACCAGCATGTGGGATATATTTTCGACCTTTCAACTGATACACGTTGGTATAGTGCTAACGACATTATATCCCATAATTGCGTACTCGCTGGGGCGGATCATCAGCTAGCCTCGTGGAACGAACTCAGCACCGTTCAGACACCGAGGCCGACCGACCCCGAGATACAGTCGCTTTACTTTGAACTGACCGGCGGTCCGGACTCTGGGCTGGTGGTCTCTAGCGTGCTCAACATCTGGCAGACTCAAGGACTCTGGGGATCCAAGATAGCAGCCTACGCGCCCGTGCCACTCGGCGATAAGACCGCACTCCAACAAGCGATTGTGAACTACGGCAATGTGGGTATCGGCATTCAGTGCCCTGCATCCGCGCAGGAAGCCGCATTTGATCCACAGATTTGGAGTGTCGTTCCGGGCTCACCCATCGTTGGCGGCCACTATATTGTCGCCGTGGGGTACGATGCGAACGCGTTCTATTGCGCGTCCTGGGGCTACCTGTGGGCGGTGACCTGGGACTTCATTACGACTTATTCGGACGAGATGTGGGTAGCCATTGCCCCCGAATTTGTCGAGGCAGGCAAAGGCCCTACCCTGGATTTGGCAGCACTCCAAGCAGACTTGGGGCAGGTATGAAAAGGGAGTATGGACTACTAGGGCGCCAACCGGCGATTCGTCCGGTCGGTCTACGAATGCTTTCGGCGTATGCGCCACTACCTCCGGCGCCACCGACCTTCAACCACGTGAGGAGCTTTGACAATTGGCAGATGTTGGGCAACGGCCCCGATCCCACGCTAACCGTGCATGGCGGCCAACCTGTCGGCGATTGTGGTTTCGCCGGTGCCGTCCATCTCGAAATGGCGACCGCCGCAGAGACTAATGACTCAGTGACCTGGCCGGACTCGGACGATGTAGTGAGTGCCTACCTGGCCTACAACAACGGAGCAGATCGAGGCGTTGCTCTTGCTAATCTTTTGGCGTGCTGGCGGTCGTCGGGTCTCTTTGGGCGCAAGATCTCCGCTTACGCTCCCGTGCCAGTTCATGACCTTTCAGAGCTTTGGGCGGCGTGCAACATTTTTGGTGCGCTCTATATTGGCATTGCTGTGCCAGCAGTCGCTCAGCAGCAGTTTGCCCAAGGTCTGCCGTGGGACTTGACGCACACGTCGCGAGATTACGACATCGTCGGCGGCCACTGCGTTGTCATTACCGCCCGTACCGAGACAGGTGGGACGGTGGTCACCTGGGGGCAAGAGCAGCCATTTACGAACGAGTGGTTATCAACCTATCTCGAAGAGGCGTGGGCGGTTATCACCCCTGAGCAGATAGAGGCAGACGGTAACGGATTCGGGCTGGATATGGTGCAGTTGCGGGCGGATCTGGATCGCCTCTGATGGTTCGGTTTGCCCTCTGCCACGGCTCGACATGGCTCGACCGGCTCATCCGGTTTGGGGAGCGGATTAGATCTGCCCCGATAGATGCCCGCTGGTCACACGCCGCGGTAGTCATGCCAGACGGCACGCTCATCGAAGCACTATCTCATGGGGTGGTGCGAGGGAGCCTTGAGGCATACCCAGACCACGCTATCTTGAGTTTGCCAGCTAGCCCAGCACAAAGCGCGGCTGCCTACAAGTTTGTGGAGTCGTGCCTTGGTGACAAGTACGGCTACCTAACAGATCTATCTATCGGGCTGGACTTGCTGAGTCCGGCCTTTATCCACTTCAAGAGCGGTAAAACACTCATATGCTCGGAGCTTGTAGCTCGGACTCTTGAGCACGCGGGCTGGATTTCGCCTAAACTCGACACTAGTCATGTGATGCCGAGCGACCTAGCGACCTATTTTGACTGCGATGTCGCGGCACCCGCTCATTGACCAAATCCTCGCCGAGATAGACGAGGTACTAGCAGAAAACGAGGGACCTAATGACGACTCCAACGATGCAAACCAAGACGGTGCAGATAGTAGCGAGCAGCGCGGAGGCTAAGGTAGTCGCGGCTATCGGCGGCATCTTAGCGGTAGTGTTCGCGATCCATCCTGGTTGGAATCAGAGCGGACTAGCTTCAGGGATCGAAAGTGCAGCCTCGGCTATAGTCGGGGGCGCTGTCTATTTCATCAACCTGGTTACTGCTCGAAAGGGCTAGTAGCGTGCTGTTGGTGCTCATCTTCGGGAGTATGCCGATAGCAGCGGTTGTCTGCGGAAGGTGGGCGCGCCAGTACGGTGATGCCAACGCCGTCGCCGGAGCTGCCGTCGCTGGCGGACTGCTTGGCCCTATCGGGCTAATCGTCGGGATCTGCGCGTGGGCTATCAGTTGGCCTGCACATACATCACAGCCAGAGGCGATAGCGCAGTTAGAAAAAGAGTTATTTGGCTAAAAGGAGAGAAGCCCTAAGGTGGACAATCCCTAGGGCTTCAGAGGTAGTGACCTTTAGCTTACTCGTTAGAAGTCGCCGTCTGCCACTTGCAGGCAAGTAAGGCCCAGCGAGCGCCACATTTCTACGACTTGGTTTCGGTCGTCTAGGACGTAATCGACCTGGTATTTATCCTTGATGTGGGTCTCGTAGATCTCACGCTTGACAATCGCGTCCTTGCGGTTGTCGCCTGTTTTACGCATGTAGAGAGTGACGGCCTCAGAGAAACAGATACCCAAATGCTTCTGTAGCCACGCACAGGTCTGGTCGTACCAACTATCCTCACGACCTGACACGAAAATTATCTCCCTGTGGTCCCCGACAAGCCGGTGCACCACCTCGATGATCGGCTTATTTGGGAGATCTAGATGCACAGTCGAGTAGTCGTAAGGGCCGCGGTCGCCTCTCAGTGCCACGGTGCCGTCCACGTCGCAGATTACGGCATGTGGCAGATTGTCGGTCATTCGTCTACCTCCATCACGCTCGCCCACGGCCCGTAAAGCACGTCGAACTGTTCAGGCGTGATTAGATCACGCACTAGCAGCGCCACAGCAGAGTTCCCCGCTGCGTCCCGAGCTGCGTTCCAAACTGCGTTCCCCGCTGCGTTCCAAACTGCGTTCCAAACTGCGTTCCAAACTGCGCCCCAAACTGCGTTCCAAGCTGCGCCCCAAACTGCGTTCCAAGCTGCGTCCCGAGCTGCGTCCACAGCTGCGCCCCAAGCTGCGGTCCGAGCTGCGCCCCAAGCTGCGTCCACAGCTGCGTTTAGTCTGTCAACTTGCTCGGGAGTAACGGTCTTGCACTTTTCGATGTGAGCCTCTACGACTTCGCCATTCGGCCCTAGTGCCTGCCACGCTGGCAACTCACGGATTACGGTTAGCTCGTGGAATCCGTACTCGTGGTCTTGGTGGGCGCTCGGTTCACCTTCGACCTCAAATAGCCGACAGGGCCACGATCCGCCGAGGAGGGTCTCGCCAGGAGCATCTGAAGCGTGCAGCACCCCTCCACCACATAACTTTACCTGGCGGTCTGATTCCGCTACGGAGACGGTCTCTCCAACCGTCCACGTGGTCTTTTGGTCATGAAAGCTAGTGCCGTCTGGTCTTGTCGCTTTGTAGAAAATCATTCGTCTACCTCCCAGTCGTAGGGCCGCTGCACGAGACGTAGGTGCGATTGGCGCACCTGCTCTCGCACTGCACGCTGGCTATTGACATGCTCAAAAGCGACGACGATTTCGACGAATATCCAGGTGCCGATCCCTACGCCGAGGGCTAACTCGCCCAGTCGTAGTAACACTTGTAATTGCCAGCTCATGACTTGTTCCTTTCACTATCTCTTTTTATAATGTTGCGAATTGCGCCGATGCTTACGCCGCTGAGCAGCGCAATTTGTGCTAGCGGCATCCCGCCTTGTCGGGCTTTCAAAATAGCTTCGTCGCGCCGCGCCAGGGCCTCACGATACCCGGCCCCGACCTCGGCTAGGGTGATTGGTTCCATGTTATATATCCTTTCGGATCTCAGCCCAGACCACCCGATAGCGAGTGGTCAATAGGACTATCCCGAGGCCGAGGCAAACCTCGTCTACACCAAAGTCGATCGGCATTGCCTTAGCAGCCAAGCCGACCCAAAACAGAGCACGCACTGACCGCGGTAGTCTGGGATCAGTAGCCGCGGCCTTGGCTAGTCGCATCAGCCGCTTTAGCCGCGGCGAGACGATGACTCCCACGGCGCCGAGGACGACCAGCGCACCAGCGCCGACCCACAGCCAGGGCCCAAAAGAGCGGAGGAGCCCTACCATCCGTGCCTGCTAATAACGACCGGAGCAGCGGCGATCTTGGTGCCCGACCCCTTGAGTTCGGCGCGCTTAGCGAGGATTGCCGCCCGATTCGGGCACCCTTTGCAGATTGAGCGGGTATAGCCGCTCTTCGCCTGCGCTGACGCATGCTTGCATACGATGCTCATGCGGTCACCTGCTCCCTGTAGTGTCCAGCTTCAAGGGCGACGGCGATTAGCGATAGCGTAGTGAGATGCCCAGCATCGGTGACTGTCGCGGACGCTCCGTGAGTTTCACTGAGGATCGCGACCCACTCGGTAACGACCGGAGTCGGTAACCCTAGGGCTTCTGATATTTCGGGTATTTGCATTTGTATCCTTTCGTAGGTACTTACTATATTAGCACGCCTAAAGGCGGCTTGCGCTGAAATCAAGATCTTTTGGATCTGCTCGCTTGCAGATCGAACACACAGGCCCGATTATGCCGTGGCGGTCGGCCTTGCGGGTAACGGTAGGCCGATAGCCGCATTCGGCACAGGAACGGCCCTTAGGTCGCCGCTCAGTGGCAATTAGATAGCCGTAGCGCAGTCTCTCGCCCTCAGGTGAGAGAAATGGCTTACCGAGGTGAACCACGGTCTCGGAAATCGTCACGCCGCTTTTGAGGAGGACGTCGACGTCCCCTAGGCGAACCTCGGCGACTGGGCCGACCAGCACCCAATCGCCGACTCGATTCCGCCCGAACCGGATCATTAAAAGAAGTCCTCAGCAACGTAGGGCCGGGGCATCGGCGAGACGATCGGCTTGTCGAGTTCCCGTAAGTGCAACTCGATATCGTCCAGCGCAGACCGCAAACTCTGCGAAAGCTGGGGGAAGCTCGCCCGGGGGACGTATAACTCTACCTCATTATTACCGAGGTAGAAGGTGAGAACAATTGTGCCTCCGTCGAGTACGACGGAACCCACGCCGATGGAATCCTCTGCCTTTGAATGGATATGCGTATACGTCAATGCCACGATTGATCCTTTCTTGTCTGCTTCGAGTACGTCTATGAAACCGCGGCGATTGCATCGGCGCGGGTGATCTTCCTCACTTCTGTACCTTTTATTTCGACAAACTCGCCGGTCTCGTCACCTCGCGAGCTAACGCAGAACTTGCGATACTCGTAGATGCCGTCGCCCTCAAGCTCCCAGGTGATATAGCCGCTCCGACCGGATCCGCTCATGCCGCTTTTATCCTTGGGCATGAATTGTCGGGCTACACCCCACTTAGGGTCTGGGCCGACTATCTTCGCTACCCAAGCGTCAGCCCCGTAGCCGCCGCCGCGTATCCGAGTGCATGCCGTGTCGACATCGATATATGTGCCTTCGGCTAGCCGTAATGTCATTGTGGGCTCCTTTCGTAGTGATTCAAATTGAATCGTGCCCGGCCGGGGAGTCGAACCCCGGCTACACCACTCGGGCCGTCTGAAATTGCTTCTCAATCTATCTCACGCATCCAGCTCCGCAAGATCCGTTGATAAGCAGCTCCGCTCCACACTCTGGGCAATACTCGGGGTAAAGTTGGGCAACCTCCGCGTGCCAGTCGTCGGCCAACTCGACTAACACTTGTTGCCACCGCTCTCGCGCCATGAGAGCGTCTAGGGCGGGCCAATTCTGGGTAGACCCAGAGACAACTCGCTTATTAGACTCAAGGCGAGCAAAGAACTCATCGCCGCCACTGGTCTCATGATAAACAAATTCAATCCCACACTCTGTCTTTACTGTCAGATCTTCCTGCATTGTGTGCTCCTTCGTAGTGATTCAAATTGAATCGTGCCCTAGGCCTGAGTCGAACAGGCCTTATTCCGGTAGGGCTTTTGATTATGGGGTTAGGCGTAGTGGGAAGCGTACTTAGGCTTACCGTCCCATAGGTAGGCATTGGTGAAGCTATTTAGGCTTATCACGCCTTCGGGCCGATAGCGACTGATCTTATGGCGCTCGGGCTTGAGCGGCGTTGGGTTGAATTTCCGACAGTCGCATTTTGGCGTGTCGGCCATCGGCCCATAGTTATTACCGCGGCAATCGCCATATTCGGCGTCGTGATATAAACCGCGATGGCGGCAATCCGCACAAGTCGCGGAGTGTGTGATGATCTCTAGCGGAGTAGTAAGGCCCGAATCGTATGCATAGCCGGGCCGGGTTGCCTCTATATGGGTCATAGGCAAGATCCAACAGCTAACGGCAGTGGTGCGAGTGACTACGTAGTAGTCGACGTTAGTTTGATCGTATCCCCAAGATGAGTAAAGGATTGCGCCGGGCTCAATCTCAGCCGCTATGTGTGGGTGAATAGCGGGGGCATCGACTGCCGCTAGGGCTTCGGTGGCTTGGGTATCTAAAGTCATTTTGTGTTCCCTTCGTAGGTGATATGTACCATTATAGCACGAGCCTAACCGACCCGTGCTATTTTGGCAGAAATAGTTTAGTAATCGAGCGATTCGATAATCGTATCGCCACAAGATACGCAGACTTCTGTAGAGTTGACCGACTCATAACCGAATATCGGAGAGTAGGCCGATTCGGTGCTGCTATTCAGGCCACCTAGCCGCTCAGATAGGCAAGCGGCACAGAGTGGAGCGTCGTTAGTGGTTAGGTAGCCGCCGATAATGCCGTAAATCGTGGTCATTGTATTTTCCCTTCGTAGGTGGTAGCGGCTACGCTTGTGCAGCGTCCGTGGATTGCCTGTTGGATAGGTAGAGGACATAGCCAGCGATAAGGCGGCGAGTCTCGGCGTAGGCGAGTCGCATTAGGTTATCGCACCCGGCATGCTCCACGACAGCCTCAGCTATTAGGGCTTCGTTGATGAGGTTAGCGAGTGTGGGCAGTGACTCTGCGAGATTGCCGGAGCCGTGAAGGTACTCGTAGCACTCTCGGAGCGGCCGACGACGGTCGCCCATTGGGTTCCAGAGTGAGGACTCAATGCCAGCTGAGATAGCCGCCACGAGTTCGTAGTTGTGTTGGGTGGTGAGTGTGTTGGTGTCTGTGTTCGTCATTGTATTTTCCCTTCGTATTTGGCAGAAATAGTTTTGTAGGGCCGACCTACCTAGTCTCCCCAAGTGCAGTAATGACCCTCGCTATTGTGGTCGGCGCTAGCGAAGTGCGCCCGGGTGTTGCATGAATCGCAAGATCCGAAGTAGCCGATCCGAGTACCGCAGGTAAGGCACTTGTGAGCCGATCCGCCCCATACGATAGCCTCAGCGCCGGCGAGTAGTTCGTCACACCTTGGGCAGCCTGCCGTCTTGCGACCGAATACCGGGCCGCCACAAGTGTGTTGCGTGGTCTTTGGTGATGTTTTCCAAGCCATTTGTATATCCCTTCGTAGGTGGTAGTTACCATTATAGCACGTCTCTCGGAATGTTGTGCTATTTTGGCAAAGAATCTTTTGAGCGATCACGCCGCTATATATATGCACTCAGGCGACGGCACAGCGGATACATGAGGCGCCAACAGGTGCCGGTAGTGGAGTGTAATGGAAGTGTGTGGAATGCAGGGAAAGTGTGGGGAGTGTAGAATGGATATGAAATGCATTAGTTGAATTTTCAACTACCTAAGTTGTCTATACAACTCACGAACATACAAGCACCATTGTCTGCCTCGTTCTCGCAGGTCAGCGTAGGTGAGCGATACCATGCACGATCTATGCACCTCGACGCATAAGTGGTGCTGGGTTTATGCAGCCGGCGAGTGTATAAGGCACCTCGACGGATTCCCTAGCGGATTCCCCCTTTTGTCGTCGCTCGAGACTCGGCTTGACCTCCTAAATCGCGCCATACGCGTTAAGGCTCTTCATTCCCGCTCTTTCCCCCTCCCTGCGTAATCCTCTGCTTGGTCCGTCCTCGGCCCGCCCGGGCTGTCAACCTTTGAAAGAAATGGATCCGCCGGGTTGCCTCGCCGAATTTTTTGTTCGGTTGCATCCACCGCAGCCACACGTTGCTAACCATGGTAAGTGGTTCGTGTGGGAGATCCCTAGTCTCGTCCGCCAACATTAGGCGTAAAGGGGAGACCCTCTTCAACGAGTGTTCGAGGCGGAGACCAGACCGCCCGCACCCCGCAGGGCGAACCTGGGCTGCTTTTGAAAACACTAGCATGAAATTACGGACAGTCAAACTAGAGTACAAAATTATTCTCAGCGTGAGGGGTGAGCCATGGGTTATCGGTCGTTTCTGCGTGGTCTAGTCGTGGACTACCCTAAGAAGAAGCGGGACGCAGAGGTCGCTAAGTTGGCTGCCGTAGAACCGGGCACTGAGGTAATGGTTTACTGCTCGGTGTTCAAGCAGGGTCGGGGCAACGGAGACCAGGCGGCGGTGATTAGCAAATACCGTGAGGCTGGTTGGGAGGTCGTGGACCAGTCGCTTGGCAAGTCGTTTGGCTCGCAGCCCTATGTCAATATCCGCTTTAGGAAGAAGGCTGCTCCGGTTTCTCAGGCTCGGGAGATCCAGAATCTTGAGTCGGCAGCGTGGCAGAGGTCACGCTCCTTACGCCCGGCGGGGCCTCAAACACGACCAGGTCCGGATCTTTGAGGATCTCTAGGAATCGCGCAACCGACTTCGCTGGCGCCATCAGAGTTCCGCAGCCCAGGCAGATCGTTCCGTAGGTCGCCTTCCTCAGATGGACGTGGTAGCACTTAGCCGGGTCCCCTCGGTAGGTCGTCCGGATTTCCTTCTCGGTGAGTGGCTTTACGCCTCCGTCGCTGGCACGCTTGCGTGGGTTGGGTATCGCCTTGGTTGGGAGCTTTTGCCCCGTGCGCTCCTGGTACCTAACTGACTCGGCGATGTAGTAGCGCAGGTATGTGCGTACAACCGTGCTGACGGTGGTGCCGTTGGACTCGCACGCGGCGAGTGCCTGCTCCCAAAGTGTGTCCTCGATCCTTACCGTACGTGGTTTTAC
Organism: Ferrimicrobium sp.; assembly: GCA_027409005.1. Taxonomy (GTDB): domain Bacteria; phylum Actinomycetota; class Acidimicrobiia; order Acidimicrobiales; family Acidimicrobiaceae; genus Ferrimicrobium. The sequence continues at coordinate 12,559 of DAHZQE010000344.1, forward strand.
CTTCCGCATTGCAGCCTATAGTATCATGAATTGAGGAGGCATTCTTGCATGGCTAAGATGGAGCGCATTCGGGAGGCGCCAGCGAACGCACCCGCCATTCCCAAAAGGTCACTAAGGGCGAAGAACGGAGCGGGGAGCGACGCTATCCTAAGCGTAAACGCCGCCGTGCTCCGCGGTACCCTTATCGAGGTCTATCCTTGGGTGGCTGAGACAGACGCTGTGGCCATTGAGCAGTATTGCCGAGCCGAGGCCCGTGCCCGTCTGCTTGGTGACTATCTCATGGAGATCTGCGAAAACGATGGGCCCCGTGCGGTGCCTGGGTATATCTGGAAGGCCGCCACAGACGCTGACGGCGTGGCGATGAAAGCAGCCGCTGGGCTCGGCCTCACCCCCGAGGGACGGCTAAAGATCGCCAAGGACGCTGGCCTAGCGACACACTTCCAAGCGGAGAACCTGCGTAATCTTGTCGACCAGGGCGCCCAGATGAGACGGCCTCGCTGAGACGCTTGCTTTATTTGTCCGATCCAAGGCCCAGAAAGTAGGTAGAAATGTCTGCGAGCTTCGACTTTGCCAGTTCCCCCACCGATGAGTTCGAGAGCTTCTCGGCCCCCGAGGAGTTGAAAGTGGTCCAAGCCCTCTTCGGAGCTGCGAATGCGCTTGAGAAAGCAGCGGAGAACACCAGCGACTCCGCCGAGCTCGTGCAGATCGCCTATGCCTGGATCGAGGTGGGCCGAGCATGGGGGCGCAAGAGTCGCGACGATATTCGGCGCACCGTCGCTCTTTCCTTGGCCCAGAGATGAGCGAAGCCGCCCTAGACCTAATGTGGGCGTTGGTTATCGAGTCCGGCGACCGATGGGGAGACGTTGCTGCGGACTTCCAAAAGGACGACGCAGAGGCTGTGCACTCGCCGGATGGGCCAAACCTCCACTTCATCACCCGCCCACGCGGCGGCTCTAAGAGCACCGACATAGCCGCTATCGCCCTGAGCTGGCTCGTAATGGACGCCCCACCGATGGCGAATGGGCATATCGTGGCCTCCAACTCCGAGCAGGCTGCCATCGTGATCGACGCTGCCGCTGGCCTCGTTGCCCGGACGCCTGAGTTACAGGGGATTCTGGTAATCGAAAACGAGCGCATCCGAGGCCCGAACGGGTCGTGGGTGCGGGTGCTGCCGCAGAGCGCCTCCGGCTCCTGGGGCCTCCGAGACGCGCACCTCCTGATCTGCGACGAGTTCTGCCAGTGGGACGAGACCCGCGGCGCCAAGCGAGTTTGGACGGCCATCCGCTCGACAGTCCAGAAGGTCCCTGGGTGTCGCCTAGTCGTCCTGTCGTCCGCTGGCGAGCCAAGCCATTGGAGCGCCCCGATCTTCGAGCAAGCCAAAACGGATCCCCTCTGGCGTGTGAGCGAGGCGCCGGGGCCGGTGCCGTGGCAGCGCCCAGAGGACATCGAGGGCCTACGCCGTGCGTTGTCTCCCTCCGAGTTCGACCGACTTGTGCTCAACAAGTGGGCCGAGTCCGAGGACCGAGCGATATCGGAAGAGGATCTTGACCGTGCGCTTCAGCCTGCCTGGCGTTCCGGCACAGCGCCCGCTGGACTCACCGGTGGAGGCTGGCGCATCCGAGAGCCTCAGCCAGGGGAGCGTTACATTCTAACGGTGGACGTGGGCATCAAGAACGACGCTACCGTGCTTTGCGTCTCCCACAAAGAGCGGATGGTGCTAGGCGACTCTCGCTCGCCGAATCGGGTGGTGGTCGACCACCTCGACCGCTGGCAGGGTTCCAAACGCCACCATGTCCAGATCGAAAAGGTAATCGAGCGGATAAAGGAACTGCACCTCGAATACCACAAGGCCAAGGTCCATGCGGACCCCTACCAGTTCGTGGGGGGCATCCAGGAACTACAAAAGTCCGGGGTGAGGAGCGAGGAGTTCACCTTCGGCACAGTTTCGGTTGGCCGTCTCGCCACGGCCCTTGTGCAGGCATTCCACAACTCGCAGATCCATGTCCCCGACTCAGACGACCTCAAGACCGAGCTTCTAACCGTGCGACTGCGTGAGAGTAGCCCAGGGGTCACTCGGCTCTCCCACGACAGGGATAAGCACGACGACCAGGCAGTCGCAATCGGCATGGCCACGGAGATCTTGCTCGGACTAGACGGGTGGGGAGCGGGCAGCGCATGGCTAGAAGCGTATAAAAACTCACTCGGAAGCATAAAAGAGGCTGGCTTTATACCGAAAGAGCATTCTTCTGGTGTACTATTATCCAGAGGTACCCGCGGCGATTATGGAGATAGGCCCCAAAAAGTGTGTAACGAGCCTCGGTTTTTTGGGTCGGAGATGTTGTGCGCGCACTGCGGCATCTCCCCTAGCTTGCATCCCCGAAAGAAGAGTAGATGAGCGATGTTGCGAGGGTAGAACATCCAGACGACGAGGTCTTTAGGAAGGCTGTCGCCGCCGCCGCTGGCGCAATCGTCGCCAATAAGTCCACCCTAAACGCAGCGGCTCGCCCTGCTCAAGCAGGCACCTCCTGGTCTAACCAGGGAACGATCAACACCGGTCTTATCGGGCGCCTCACCCAAAATCTAGCCGCATCTTTTGGCCGAACCCCTCAAGAGGTCGAGGACGCACTAGCCTACGAGGGCCTATCGTGGGGTCCGCCGTTCCCACCTGGCCGTCCGCTCGATCCCTACTATGGCATCCGTCGCCCTCCCCGTACTTGGGACTTCCCAGTCGGCGACAACATACAGATCACGCCTCGGTATGGGCGCATCTCGTTCCAGACCATCAAGGCGATAATCGACTCCTACTACGCCGCACAGATCTGCGTCCGTCACCTCATAAACGACGTGCGGTCATTGGATTACCAGTTTGTCCCTCCGCAAAATGTGCTTGAGGACGTGTCGGACGATGTGGCGCTGGCCGAGGCATTCTTTGTGGCTCCCGATCGTCGGCAGCCCTTTAGGTCTTGGATAGCCGAGTTTCTCCAAGACGTGTTGCGCTACGACGCTGGGACCCTTTACATTCGCCGAGATAACGGCGGACGCCCAATAGCACTCGAAGTGGTCAGCGGACCCACGATGATCCCGCTCATTGACTTCTTTGGCCGCGAGCCGATGGACGAGCCTACCGACGAGATAAACGAGCGCATCAGCCGGATCGGTGGAATCTGGGAGGGGACCAAGGTTCCTGCGTATCTACAGATCATCGAGGGCATGCCGTGGGTATGGCTCATGGCAGACGACATAATTTACCAACCGCTCAACCCACTGCCTGAGTCCCAGTACGGTCTCGCTCCCATGGAGGCTGTACTGCTACAGGCCAACACCGATATTCGCTTCCAGTGGTTCTTCCTTCAGCACTTTACCGAGGGCACCGTTCCGGCAGGCTTCATGCAGGCGCCCCCGGACCTATCGGACCCAGCTCAGATCGAGGACTGGCAGAGCGTCTGGGACGCGGTAATGTTCGGAGACCAGTCCAAGCTGAGCCAAATTCGCTGGGTCCCCGCTGGCTCTCAGTTCCAACAGGTCAAGGACGAGTCCTTCGACTCCGCATTTTCGCTTTACCTAATGCGCTGCACTGCCGCCACCTTCGGGGTGACTCCGAACGACCTCGGCTTCACCGAGGACGTGAACCGCTCAACCGGCGAGATCCAGCAGGACGTGAACTTCCGAGTCGGAACCCTCCCTATCGTGCGCTACGTCGAGGACATCATAAATATCTTCATCCACCAGCATTTGCATCTCAAGGCCCGTATCCAGTTCGACACCGGCCAGGGCACGCAACACCGCCTCGAGGACGCACAAGCCAACAAGATCCTGATCGACTCGGGCGTGCTCTCTACTGACGAGGTTCGAATGCAACTGGGCAAGAGGGTCTCACGTTCCCGCCCAACGCCTCGGTTCATCAACAACACCCGTTCTGGCCCTATAGCCCTGCGTGCCCTTGAGGTGATGGCGGGCGATACGGACGGCACGACCTACGGCCCCGCAAGAAACGCACCTATCCTGCACGTTCCATGGACGGCTGCTCCTGGCGTGCTCCCCATCAAGGGATCCCCAGAGGGCAAAGATGCGACCCAATACGAAGGCCGGGTGCAGACCGCACTTCTCGGCGAAAAATCTCCTACTAAGCAGCCCAAGGCCACCGGCGCGACACCAAAAGCTATTGAGGCAGCCAAAGAGGGACCAGCAACCGCCGGTATTGCCGCCGATACCGGCGTGGCTGGAGTCGATATGTTCCAGGATGACGAGGACGAAAAGGCATCCATCAAGGCAACTGCTCTTCTCAAGGTCATGCGCCAGTGGCGAGAAAACTCGCTCCATCGGGTCAAGAAGGGCCAGCCGCCACGGATGTTCCCAGATTTGCCCGATCCGGTCACTGAAGCGGTGTGGCCTCGGCTAGCCAATGCACGCTCCCGTGAGGAGGTCGTCGAGGCATTCCAGGGGGATCTTCTTGCGCCGATGTTCAAAAAAAAAATGGCGTCCGAACTCCCGAGAGTCGCTGGGGGTCTAGTGGTGCAGGCGCTTGACACTGGAAGAGTCTTGTTAGTGCAGCGTACTCCCGACAAGCATGACGACGGTCGCACCTACACCCGATGGGAGTTCCCTGGTGGCAAGCTCGACGGTGGCCACGATACCGACACGCCAGACGCGAGCGTATGGGAGGGTGCGGTGCGTGAGTGGTCGGAGGAAACCGGTGCAACCCTGCCACCGGACGTGAAGGTGGTCGGGGGCTGGGCTAGTCCGGACGGCTACTACGAAGGTTTCGTGGTGCAGATTCCAGCCGAGGCCGCCCTGGCACTCAACCCTCAGCCCGAAGAGGTGTCAAACGTCGCTTGGTGGGACCCGGAGGACCTAGACGACCCAGTGGTCCGAGGCAAGGTCCTTGATGCCCTCCATTTAGTCGAGCCGCTCTTGAAGGCCCAGTGGAGCGACTTCCACCGTCAGACGGACAAGATTCTGAGCCACTATGCTCCCGAGATCCGCACCGCCCTGAGCCAGGTCTACGCTGGCGATACCGTGCGCCAAGTCATCCGTAGCTCCTACCAGGCTACCAAGGCCAAGGCACCCACCACCATTGGCCAAACCCTTCCCACTACCAGCACCCCGGCCAAAGCCCCAGTTCCTGCCACCTCCAGGGCTGGGGCCACGGCCGTACCAGGGAGCGGAGCGGCTATCGGTGTGGGAGTCACCGTTGGTGCGGGCATGGCCGCCGTGGCTGGGATGGGTGCCGCTGCTACCGCTGGCGGGATCGTCGGCGTCTTAGTCAGCGCAGCCGCTGGGCTTTCAGTGATTTCGCTCGTATTACAGCGGCTTTATGCCAATGGATTTCTACAGGGCGCGCATGAGACCGCCGACCTAGCGGGCGGCAAGCTGCCGGACGGGCTAAGCACCGATGGCATACCGAGCCGATACTGGGATGACTGGACGCCAGGACTTGAGGACTACCTAATCGACTCACCGCCTGATTCCCTTTCCGTGCTTCTACAGGGCGCTCCTTTCGTTGCCAACGAGGTCGCACACACGCTCGCCCATCGCATTGCCGCTGCGATAGCCCGGGGCGAGGCGCATGGAGCAACCGAAGAAGAGCTGCTTGACGCAGTAGAGGCCATCATGCACGACGAGAAGCGAGCAGCGATGATAGCCGAGACCGAGTTTCAGAGGGCAAGGCAAGCGGGTGTCGACGCCACCTTGAAGGCAAATTACGTCCAGCAAGTAGCATGGATACACCAGCCGGGGGCGTGCAGCCAATGCATGACTAACGCTGCTGTGTCTCCCATTCCTATTACCCAAAGTTGGCCCATGGGGTCTGCGCCCGTTCATCCTGCCTGCCGATGCGTCTGTGTGCCTGCTGGCCGAGCCGCCCAAGGCCCAAGGATCTGAAAGGAGTAGCGTGCTCTTCTGTTTCGATATAGACGGCAGCCTGACGGATTGGCCCGAAGAATTAGGCGCAATAATGCGTGCCCTCCAAAAGGATGGCCATAAGGTCGAGATCCTGAGCGGCCATGTGGGGACAGTGGTAACGGAGTCCACCGTCGCACGAAAGAAAAAGCTACTTTCGAGTCTCGGCGTAGGGGACGCCTACTCACGGCTCGTGATCTTCGCTAGTCCCGACAATCATGTAGCGGACCAAAAGGTAAGCTACATGGAGCAGCACAAGGCGAGCGCCCTGTTCGACAACGACAAGGCCAACGTTCGGGCGGCAAGAAAGGCCGGATTCCTTGCCCTGCGAGTTGGGAGCAAGAAATGAGCCCCAAGCGAATAGATGCCGCTGACTCGGTAGACACGGCTACCCACCTCTTGCACCGGCTACAAGCTGACGGGTGGGTATTGGATACCATCCAAAGCGAGGCCGAGTACTATCAGGCCAAGGACGGAGCACCCAAGCTCCCGATCCGTACGGTTGTCACGATCGCACTAATTCCAGGGAGGGGGTAGCGAGATGTGCCTTTCATGCGGATGCCATGCACCACGCAACGACCATGGCGACTCTCGCCATATCACCATCGTCGGCCTCCGGAGCGCAGCTGACGCTGCGGGGATAACCGTCGCCGAGGCAGCCCACAACATCGCCGCCTCGCTCGAGCACGGGATTCCCGTTCAGAAGTCCGACAGCGGGGCGTTCGTCTCGTGCCAAGTGCTCAAGTCCTCCGAAGAACGCAGATACACGCTAGGATTAGCGTATCCGTCTATGAAGCCAGACGTTAGCGTAGCGGCAGATGGCCATCGAGATTTCGTGGGGCCAGACGCGCTTGAGACCACGGCATGGACCTGGATGCGGGAACACCGAGATATCAACCTATTTCACAAGGACGGAACCTCCGGCCACGGAACCGTTGTTGAGAGTTACATCTGGCGAGGCCCCGATTGGGAGATTGAGTCTCCGGTCGATGGGCAGCCGTACTCAATCGTAAAGGGCGACTGGCTCATGGGGGCGATCTGGGACGCCTACGGATGGGCGCTAATCAAGAATGGCCTAGTCAATGGATGGTCGCCCGAGGGAACCGCACGCAGATCCCAGGCACCAGCGGAACGCATAGCGAGTTTGAGGAGTTGAGATGACCGATATTACGGAGATTGAAGAATTTGGAGCTGAAAAGGTCTCTGGAGTTGGGACACCAGCGAACGGCACCCCTTGGCTCTTGCTCAAGGCGGCCGAGGAACCCAACGATGGGCAGCACGGAGCGGTTGGCGAGGATGAGGCTACGGCCATCATGGAAGAGATGACCAAGGCCACGGAGGCGCTTGCCTTACTGCATGATTATGCAGTCAAGGGCATATGCGATGAATCAGACCTGGCAGCCACCCAGGCCATAGTCGATAGTGTCTCCCCCGAGATCCTAGCGAAGGCCAAGCTAGATGCCAAAAGACGCAACGCTCTGCCCGACAAGGACTTCGCCTACATAGACCCTCAAGGCGGTCGACACCTTCCTATCGAGGACGCAGACCATGTTCATGCTGCCTTCGGGCGGTGGAGCGAGACCCATTTCGCTACGGCGCAGGATAAGGCTAAGGCGAAGGCGAAGATCGAGGCTAAGGCTAAGGAATTGGGGATGCATGTTGAGAAATCCCCAGGCGTTCCTAGCGAGTCCGTTGCCACGCCCAAAGAGGGGTCCCCACGTAACCGACGGGCCTCTCGCTCGAAGCTCGGCCCGCCTATGACTGCGGGACTTGAGGAGCTAGTTGCCGACCCTACCTTCTTCGAGGGCGGTGCATCCACCTACAAGATTCCTACGGAGGCAAAGACACCGAAGAGTCGCAAGCCAGCGACACGTAGGGCAAAGAGGGAGGACGCTACCAAGTCTTGGGCTATCGAGGTCACCAAGGAGGGGGAGGGATCCAACTGGCTTGCAGTCGACAATAGCCCGGATCCGACGAGCGCAGAGACCGAGACGCCTGGGAACGCTCCGTGGGAGATGTTCGACGCTAACACCCTCGATGCCGTGGCCCGTGGGCTTACGAGCGTAATTCGAGGGATAAATGAGATTCGGGAGCGTGAGGTTATCGAGGCGGTCTCGGGCGACCCGAGCGACTGGTTCGATGCCATGCAACTAGATATCGCCTCAAATGAACTATCGGATGCCCTCAGCTTAGTGGCCGCACTCGCTTACCACGAGGCAGCAGCTGGCGAAGAGGCCAAGACCAAGGGAGCGGGCCTCGCAAAGGTGCTCGCTGCCGTTACAAGTCATCTGCCAATAGGGGATGAGCTGAAAATAGCCGCTAAGGGTGGCCCAACGGCCTCAGAAGAGGAGGAAATAATGACAACCGTGACCAAAGAGGAACTGTCCGCACTATTTGAGGCTTCGGCCAAGAAGAGCGTGGCGCAGGCTCTCAAAAGGCAGTCCGCTAAGGATGCCAAGCTTCGCAAGGCCGAAGCTAAGAAGGCGCAGAAGTTGGCGCAAAAGAACGCCAATAACGGTGGCGATATTACCGAGGAGGAGATGAACGACCAAGTGCATGGACACACCAGCGCATCGAACGTGAACTCTGTCGGTGGCAAGGTAAAGGCCGAATATAGGGCCAAGAAGGGCCTAGATGCCAAGAAGTTGGCGAAAATGGGCAAAACCATAGCCGAGTTCAATTCGGCAGTCGCTAAAATGAGCGCAATGCCACGTTCCGGGGGTCCGGTGCTTGATGGGCAGGCTAGGGGCATCTTCACAGGTGCCGAGGGCCGCACGTCAGCGACCAAGAGCGGTCCGGCTGCCAATATTGAGCGACTTTCCAAGGAACTCGCCACTGCCACTGATCCTGCTCGCAAAGAGCAACTCAGCATTGAGTTGACGTACGAGCAATTGCGCCAGGCTCATCTCGCAAATCTGATTTAGCCTTTTCAGTACGCACCTTCGGCGGGAACCAGGTTCGTCCAAATCTGACTTTTCACGCGTCTAGCGTGCCCCCCAAAGGAGCGAAACATGCCTCAGGGATCACCTGAACTAGAGCAATTATCCATGGAGACCGTAGCCATGATGCGAAAGGCCGCCACAGCAGGCGTCCTCGTAAGCACTGGCGTAGCCGGTGTAGACCTCTCAAGGTTTACAGCCCTTGTCCCTGTCAACGTACCAGCCCGAAACAACACCATGGCATTCCCCCGCGTTATCGCTGGCGAGGGTGCTCCGGTAGCGTACTGGGAAACATGGTTGAACCAAAACTCGTCTCAGTATTCTGCGGCTGTTGGTGCTGACTATGCGGGTTCGATGACCCTATTCCAAGCGCAGAACGTCTATGCGCCCTATCGCCCACTTGCCAAGGCTGGGCGGGTCACCCTCGACGCAGTGTCGTTCGCACGCAACTATGTTGATGCGCTTGCACAGGCCGAGATGCAGACCCTGAACCAGCTGTTCATCGCACAGGATATGAACATCCCGAACTCACAGGGATGGGCGTTGCAACCGATGGGCACCGTCTCGCTAGCTGCCTCCACCACTGGTGGCTCCATCGGGGCGTCTGTTACCGTCTATGTGCGTGTAGCCGCACGGTCCGGTGCGAACTACTTCGAGGGTGGGTCTGGGCCAGCGAGCACGGAAGTCTCCGTAGCGGTCTCGGCTGGAACCACGAACTCGGTCGTAGCGACCTGGGCTGCCGTCAAAGCTGCCGTGGCCTATGACGTGTACGTGGGCTCAGCCTCCGGTGCAGAGTACTACTACACCACGACCACGGTCGGGTCTGTCACGATCACCTCGATACCTTCCTCTGGCACCTCGAATGCCCTGCCGTCGCTGGCGCTGCTTTCGACCCTGAGGCCCGGTTCTGGGGTTGCACCCCTTGCTCAGCCGCCCGTGGCTGGCAACGGAACGCCTCCGACTGTTGACACCTCGTATTCCTCCTCCTACTACAATGGCGTGATCGCCTCCACCCTCGGTGACTACGGGGCGCTTGGGCCGGTTACTCCTGGAACCGGCACTCCGTCAGGTGGCTTGTTCATTGACAACGGAGGGAATGCGCCTGCGCTATCGGGGGGCGGAATCGACATCCTCGACAAGATCAACGACCAGATCTGGGCATCCGTCCAGCTCTCGCCGACCGCCTACATGATCAACTCCGCACAAGCGGACCAGATCTCCCAGGCAATCCTCACCAGCGGTTCGTCCACCACGTTCTTGCCTCCAACGGATGCAGACGCTAGGACCAACCTCGCTGGCGGTGGCTACATTGGGCGATACATCAACCGGGCAGCCGGTGGTGTAGCAGTCCAGCTTGAGGTCCACCCGAGGGTCGCCCCAGGGACGATCATCGCACGCACCGACAGGGTGCCGTTCCCAGCCTCTGGCATTGGGACGGTATTCGAGGTGCGGTGCCAGTACGACACCATGCGCTTCGACTATGCCTCGAACTTCAATCCAGGCGTAGCCGGTGGAGGCCCAAGGTATGACTTTGAAATTCGGTCCATGGAAACATTGGTGAACCGAGCGCCTTTAGCCCAGTGCATAGTGTCCAACATCGGATAGCTTGCTAGCCGCTTGGAAGTCGGCATTACACTTAGAGTGGGGACGGACTTCCAGGCTTGAGCATCCACAGGTGCTCTTGTCTAGCATGTGGTTCCCGGTGTTAGGCAAGAGCGCAATGGAAGGAAGAATCAATGCAGATCCACCACATTCAAACGACCGAGGCCGATAGATATGTGCTTGATCCTCAGCATGGCCCAGTGCTCCGGCGTGAGCAGATCATCAAGCCCTCCGATATAACGAGCATAGTCTACGGCTCGAAGTCCTACGAACGCCAAGAGGACGGGTCCTTTGACGTCGATGACGAGACAGCACGCTTTCTCGTAGGGCGCAAGGACAAAAACGGAATGTGGCATAATGGGCCTAGCCCTTATGCTCCCGACGCAGTTGAGGCGCTGGCAGAGAAGGCTCCGCCCAAGCCACGTACCACGCCACGCAAGGCGTAGCCGTGAGTAGGGCCGAAGTGCGCCGTCAGATGAGGGTGTTCGGATGGCGCGGGGCCAAGGCTCGGCGCCATTCTAAGGTCGACCCAGCCATACTGATCGCACTGAGGGAAGAGGTGCAACGGCGGCTAGCGGAGGAAGCGGAGGCATCGGAATGACCTTTACGCCGGTGCCATTTGCCACCCCCATCGCTACGCCGTCGATTATGACGGCCACCATCTCGCTGCCCTACATCTCGCCCACGGATTACCGATTTGCCCCCACCTCAGTGGGAACGCAGTCCTTGGTCCCAGGGGCTGCATCCCCTCAGAGTGCGTCCCTTCAGTCGCTCTCCCAAGTGCTCATGCGGGCTACCCAGTGGGTAGACGAAATATGCTTCCCAACTCCCGAGGGTTCCTTGGCCGCTACCCTGATTACGGACTCAACCATCGTGAAGATAAAGCCGAGTGGGAATGTGGTGCTGATCTGCAACGTGCGGCCAATCCGTGAGGTGATAAGCGTGGCAGTCGGCCCGAACTCCTCGCAGTTATCTCCCCTCACCCAGTCCGCGGCCAGTGCGATCGTGGTAGCCAAATCCACAATCACGATCCCCTCTTTTGCGACGGGATCGGGCCCGGCTCCCTATTTTGGCCTCTGGCCCTCGATCAACGGCGAGGTCTTTGTCCTCTGGCAGTACGTGGCTGGCTTCCCTCACACATCCTTGGCGGCCGACGCGATAGCGGGTGCCACGACGCTTAGTGTCTCGGCGACCAACCTAGCGGGCGACAGCGTGACTGGCGTAGACGCGTTTACGCTCCCCACGCAGTTCCGCATTATGGACGGAGCCAACACGGAGACCGTGACAGCGACCGCCATAAACGGGCTCACGCTTACGCTCGCACAGCCCACGCAGTTCGCCCATACCGTGCCGTCCGCCCCAGACTTTATCGCAGTGACCGCCATCCCCGCCAACGTCGAGCAGGCTACGATCTCCCTCACCAACGTTCTGATAAAGATGAGAAGCACCCGAGCACAGACCCTCCCTAGTGCTCCTGGTGGCACCCCAGGCCCCGCCGCCCTAGCCGAGGCTGGTGCAACCGCCGACTACACCACGGCAAGGCGGCTGCTGACTCGCTACATCGTCCCCTTCGTTAGGAGCTGACCATGGGCCAGGCAGCGGTACGTACCGCAGTCCAGGCGGCATTGCAAGGTGCATCGCTCCCTTTGGTCGGCACCGTCTACGCGGCACGAGCCTACACCGTTGAGGAGGACTACGAGGTAAACGCAGCCTCCCAGTACGTTAGCTCGGTGAACGGGTCCAGTGCGGTCATCGTAGTCAACTTGGTGGGCCCCGACAAGCGGCGCCGTATAGCCGACACTGGTCGGGGCGCCTATTTCGACATGAACGTCCACCAGGTAGCACTGGAAGTGTTCTTTGCCTCAAGCGCAGGCGACCCAGTAGCTGCCCAACTGGATTACGATACGGTAGTCGACGGGATCGTTGAGTTCATCCGTGACTCACCCACGATGGGCGCACCATCTAGCGTCTGGTCCGCTGGCGAGTACGACTTTGGGGTGGTTCACACCTCCACTACCCCATTCCAGGGAGCCGACGGAGTCACCGTCTATATCACGGGCCTTATCCGCTTCGAGGCATGGGAACAGCTAAATGGAACAGCGTAAAGGAGCCACATGGCCAAGTTCGTAAATCAGAGCCCTGACACTAGGATATGGGTAGGAATCAAAGATCCGGCGACGGGGACCACCTTGGAGTTAGAGCCAGGAGCGTCAGTCGACCTGGATATGGATAAAGACTTTCACGATCCTTATTTAGTCCCTATGGCAGTCCTTCGGCCCAAAAAGGCCAGCAAAGACGAGCCAGCAACAACCGTCCAACCCGAGGGTGCAGAATCCTCGGTTGCCACCGAGGAGTAGAACATGGCTGGAGGACTTGGCAATTCATTTGCAGTAGCCCAGACGCAGATCGGGTTAGCTCTAGAGCCCACTAAGGGGACGATCCCAGCGGCCCCACAATACATGATGAAGATAAAGGCTCCGAAGTACAAGCCGAACCTCACCTACATACCAGATGATACCTTGCAGGGGTCGATGGTAGAGGTCTACGACATGATTCCTGGGCTGCGCTATGACGGCCACGGGTGGGACGGTTTTCCGTTCCTAGATGCCTTCCCGCTTTATGTCATGGGAGAACTGGGATCACCCGACACGATGACCACGGCGAGCGCCTCCACCACCTTATCGGCAGCTGCCGCCGCTGGCGCTACCACGATCGACGTGACGGCCGCCGTTACGGCGGGGACCTATATCGTGATCGGGAGCGGGGCGACCATCGAGACCCATCTCGTGGCGAGTATCGCAACCCTAGTGGTCACGCTCGCAACTCCGCTGATCTACAACCAACCATCCGGCGCTACGGTAACGGGGCTTACCTCCCATAAGTTTTCCCTGGCGAATGCGCCCAACACCTCGGGCGACCAGCCGCCGTCCCTATCCATCTGGGACTTCGACGGCGACCAGTGGCGCACAATAAGCGCAGCGCAGATAGATGAGCTTACGATCAAAGGCAACGCCACCGGCCTGGTGGACTATACCGTTACCTTCTTTGGTAACCCAGCAGTCACCAACGCTACGGCTCCGAGCGTGTCCTACACAGCCGCAGAGACGCCTCCTCCATGGACGGTGACGATCCTCATCGGCGGCACCCAAATTGCGACCGTAGTTGACTGGGAGTTCAGCTTCAAGCGAGGCGTAAAGCCAATTCCTGCGCTGACTGGTACCCAAGAGTACTTCCAGTACTTCGCAGGGCCACTGACCTGCACCGCCAAGCTGACATTCGTAGAGCAGACAAACTCTCCCTACCTAGCGGACTTCCTCGCAGCGACCAAGCAGGCACTAGACGTGACCGTGTTTGACATTGCCTCTGGCAACGCACTGAATATTCATTCATCCAAGTGCATATTTACTACAGGTGACCTGGACCGGTCAAAGGAATGGGTCGAAGTCCCCGTGGATGTGCAATTGCTGCCGACGGCAACCGACGCTACCGATGGCGGAGTATCGCCGGTAGCTATTACAGTTGCTAATAGCGTAACTACGCAGTACGCTGCATAAGTATACGAAGGGAACCAAGAAATGGCAGTAGTGCAAATACCAGGTGGAACCGCAACCTTGCGAGATAAGTTAGTGTCAGAACGGCATTTCCGCATCCTTGAGGCTGCCTATATGTCGGCAGGATCGGCATTGCAGAAGGTGAGCCAAGACGCCACTGGTGCGGATAGCAACGCAAGTGACGAAGAGCGAGCAGTCGACATGCTGCTCAACGGCGAGCACCTGACGGCTGCTGAGGCAATGTCGCTTTTGGAGTTACAAGATGCAGCCATAGTGGCGTTTCTTGAAAGGTGGTCGCTAGATCGGCCCCTTCCCACAGTAGCGACCGTGGGAGACCTGGACCGTGAAACCTACCGTGCGCTCAGCGATGCCACCAAAGAACTCGCCGTTGGGGCGCTCGGAGGTGGGAGAACCTCATTTGAGCCAACTCCGACGCAAGCGGACCCGGGGACCGGTGAAGTTTTCCCTACTGGCGAATCCGACAACTTAGATGGGCCTTAGAAGGACGCTCTCGGACTCCACCCGATCAGGAGGTCGTCCAACTCTGGCAGGAGCATTGTTACCGTAAGTTATATCCAGGTCTGACGCATGAACAGTACCTAGATGAGCCGAGAGAGACGATTATGTGGGCGTTAGCCTTGAGGGATATGGAATCGGACATGGAGGCCGAGGCGATGGAGAAGGCACGGAGGAAGTCGTGAGCATTGACGTTGCCAAGACCATCTTGGGTATGGACGCACTGGCCTCTCGCATCCATAGCGCCACTCGCCGCATCGTGGACCAAGGGGCGCACTTAATCCAAGATGCCTCTCGGTCGTATGCCCCTGTCGGAGTGCCAGGCAACTCCACGAATGCGCCTGGCGACCTCGCCCGATCCATCATCGTGGAAGGCCCCAACGAAATAACCAACGGATACGTGGCCTACATCGGCCCTACGGTGATCTACGGACGCCAGCGGGCCCTAGGCGGCGCTCTGGTCCCCAAGACCGCGCCCGCTATGGTGTTCACCGTCTTTGGAACCACGTTTGTCCGGACCTTCGTCAACCAAATAGCCCATCCCTTCATGCACCCCGGTCGGGATACTGCCGTTCCCTCCATAGTGACCATGGCGAACACCCAGGTCGGCCTAGCAATAGTGGGGAGGTGATTACATGGCCTCAGCCGATAGCTTTCTGCCCCCAGTAGTCGTTGAGATAACGGCCACGGATAAGGCATTTGTGGCCAAGTTGGCTGAGGACAAGGCGCTCCTTCTGGACTTCGCCAAGCAGGTCACTAACGCACGCATCGGGATCGACTCAGCCCAACTCCAAACCGATCTGCTCGGACTCAAAACCGAGATGCTGGCGTTCGCCCAGGAGCTCAAGAACGCCAAGCTTGGGCTGGACGCTGTTCCGTTCTGGACAGAGATGGCACAACTACGTTCCGAGGTGCAGGCGCTGTCTCCCCTCGATGTGAAGGTTGACGTTCATATCGCCGATGCGCTCGCCAAGCTAGCGGTTCTCAAGGAAGATCTGAAGAGCGCCCAACTAGGGGCGATGATGACTCCGGACCTCGGGCTGATAAACGCCAACATTGCCCGTATGTTTGGCGCGGGAGGTGGCACTGGGGGGGCCGCTGGTGGAGCTGCGAGCGGCGCAGCTGCCGCCGCTGGTGGGTTTATGACCTTCGTCCATATCGCACATCTCTTCACCCCTGAGATAGTCGGCTTCGCCACTGCGTTGTTCTCGGTGGGTGCTGGGTTTGCCGCCCTTGGCGTGGCCTCGATAGGAGCGGTCAGCGACATATACCAGGGTACTACGGCAGTTGGCAATGCCACCAACGCAATAGCTGCGGCCATCCCTGGAACAACCCAGTGGACACAGGGAGTGGGGCAACTTGGCCAAGCATGGTCCGCTATCCCCACGGCGCTACAGCCAGCAGTCTCAGGTATCCAGAAGATACTTGCAGGATTTGGCAACTCCCCTATGGCTGGCGAGATCCAGGGATTCCTGGGCGCTCAGGTCGGTACGATCGGGAGCTTGCTTGGGAGTGGGGGAAGCACGTTCGCTCCGTTGATTCTCGCTACCCAACGGGCTATGCAGACGGTCGAAGGGATCATCAAACACGCAATGGGCAGTGGGGCGCTCGCCAACCTAGTGTCTGGCCTCGCCAAAATGGTGGGCCCTGCCACTGTCGAGTTGGTGCAAATGGGAGGTGCCCTTGTAAAGATTGGTGCAGGGTTTGCCAAAGCGGTCCAAGACGGTAAGGGGATGGAGATGCTAGTAACGCTTCTACGCTCCATCGCCCAAGTGGTGAACTCCTCACTATTTAGCGGCTTCATAGCAGGATGGGTAGACTTCGACCGACTGCTCAGCACCGCACTCGGGCTGCTTGCCAAGGGCATCGGCTACCTCAGTAGCTTTGGAACCAACCTAAATGGACTCGGAACGGTGCTGGGCTTTGTAGTGTCTGGCCTCTTGGCCGTCAAGTCCACGATCTATCTGGTAGGGCTTATGGCGGGCACCCAAGCCAAGGCAGGACTTGCACAGTTCGGCTCGACGATGACTGGCGTCATTACGAAGGCTGCTGGCTTGGGACTGATTGCCGTCGGCATCACTGGACTAGTGGGTAACATCACATCCCTTCTCCACGTTTCTAACCCGTTGACGCATCTATGGAACGACCTCGCCGGACTCTTCGGGAAGGTGAGTAAGGCTGCTGGAAGCTCAATCGACACTATATCGGGCTACAAACTTCAACTCTCGGGCGCTATCCATGTCACGGGTCGGTTGTCGAGCGCGATGGACCTCCTGGTGCGCTCCGAGCAGTCCATAGGGTCGTCTCTGGGCGGTCTGGCGCAGGGATTTCGACCGCTCAACCTAACTGCGCTAGGTGCAGGAACCGCTGTCTCCAAGGTGACGGACTCCGTAAACACCCTGATATCGACTTTGCAGGGTAAGAACCAGTCGCTAGCCACATGGGCAGCCGATGCTCAGATCCTCATAAAGCGGGGGATGGACCCAAGTGCGGTGGCATCCCTTGCACAGCAAGCTCCTCAGGACCTAGCGTCGATGAGTACCGCCACCACCGCGCAATTGCAGAGCATGAACGTGCAGTGGCAGGAACAAATGCTTCTGGCCCAGATGAGCGGCCAGAACGGGGTAAATGGATTCGTTAGTGCCTTGAAAAACGGCCTAGCGAACGGCACCCCAACAGTAAAAGCCGCCGCCGCCCAGTTGGCCTCTCAACTCGGCAAGACCCTGAACGTGCCATTCACCGGCACCAAGAAATCCATCGATGCTATAGGAACGGCGCTAAACCAGGTCCCGAAGAGCGTGCTAGCGACCTTAGCGGGCAAGACCCACCAGTACAGCGCGGCGGCTAACGACGCGGCAAGCGCGACCAAGAAAGTTGGGAGTGCCTCAAAGAGCAATCTGGGGCCGATACTGTCCATGGCTGGGAACCTAGCTATGGTAGCTGGCGGCCTCATGCTAGTAGGGGGGTCGTTGGACATAGCGGCGGGAGCGGCGGCGCTCTTCGGTGGTGTCATGGCGATAGTGACCTCGCCGATCACCCTCATAGTGGCTGCCATCGCTCTCGTGGGGGTGGGACTCTACGAGTTAGTGAAGCACTGGGGGACGGTCTCCGCCGTCCTCACCTCGACTTGGCGCTCAGTATGGGGGTCGCTAACCACCTTCCTGCGTCCGGCAATCAAGGCTGTACAGGGGGTATTACACTCATTTATGAGTTGGTTCCATTCCTACAGTGGTGAGATCGACACCGTGGGCCACTATATCGCTACCTTCTTCTCTGTCGCATGGCACGATGCGAGCGAGTACGTAGTGGGGGCCTGGCACGTTATCCACGCCGTGGTCGTAGCCGGGCTCCACGCAGTAGAGGCGACAGTGAAGGCAGTCCTCCCACACCTCAAGTCCATATTCCACTCAGGATGGGAACTCATTAGCGGCGTCGTAACGACTGCATGGAACATCATTTCCAGTACTGTCAAGGTCGCCTTCGACCTCGTGAAGGGGATCGTCGAAGTTGGGCTGGATTTGCTCACCGGCCACTGGTCTCGTGCCTGGAATGACATGCTCGCCACCATCAAGTCAATATGGGGAGCGGCCATGAGTTTTCTCGGTAAGGTCCCTGGCGAGATAGTTGGTGTCTTTGCGGGGGCTGGCAAGCTCCTATGGAACATCGGCTCTGCCATCATCAGCGGCTTATGGGGCGGCATGAAGTCCATCTGGCATAGCGTTACCGGCTGGCTCGGGGGGCTAGCTAGCAAGATCGCCAATCTGAAGGGCCCAATCTCCGTCGATGCCGTGCTCTTGGTCCCCCATGGAAACGCAATTATGGCTGGGCTGGGCGAAGGGCTGAAGCAGGGATACCTCTCCAAGGTCCTGCCGCTGGTCTCCTCTATCGCTGGCCAGATCAATCAGACTATGGTAGGAGCTGGCACCCCGCGCTTGCCAGGAGCCGCCGGTATGACAGGCATGGGAATGGGAACGTCCCTAGAGGTCCACGCCACGTTCCAGATCATTGCACCTGGTGGCAATCCAGAGGCTATCAAGTCCGTTATCAGCAGCGGGGCGGCTCAAGAGTTCGCCCACCAAGTCCTCGTTTCGATGCAGTCCGGCGCAGGGAGCGTTTACTGATGCCTACTACCAGGTCCCACTATCTAGCAACTTGCCCCGAATGTGGGGCGACCCTCCAAGCGGTCGTGCTGGACCCCGATACGCCGCCCTGGGTCTGTACGATCTGCCATCTTGGATGGTGGGTCTCCGAGCTGCAGACTCCGGTGCGCTCCGAGTGGGACTCACGCACTAGGTCGTTCCATTTTCGGTCTCTTCCAGCTCTGCGAGAAGCGATCACACAAGAGCGCGCCACAGCGGCCGTCCTCGGCACTTCCGTACGCGTGGATCAACTCAACCTCTTGCCCTTGACAGCACTACAGGCACTCGCTACCAAAATCGCCTCGAAGATCCCACCGCCTTACACACCGCCGCCGTCGGCCCTCAAACCTAAGCCTACGCCCATCGTGGCGACTGGACC